>JAEXPL010000130.1 GCA_023446865.1 Verrucomicrobiota bacterium
CCGTGCGCATCACCTCCGGCCCGGTGGTCGAGAAGGCGGGCGACCTCGCCGGCCTGCTCACCAGCCTCGAGGAGGGCGACCTGCTCTTCATCGACGAGATCCACCGCATCCCGAAGACCGTCGAGGAATACCTCTACAGCGCGATGGAGGACTTCCGCCTCGACATCATGATCGACCAAGGGCCCAACGCCCGCAGCGTGCGCCTCACGCTGCCGCGCTTCACGCTCGTCGGCGCCACCACCCGCGCCGGCCTGCTCACCGCGCCGTTGCGCAGCCGTTTCACGCTCAACACGCGCCTCGATTTCTACGGTCGCGAGGATCTGCTCACGATCGTCAACCGCACCTGCAAGCTGCTCAACGTCCCAATCGACTCCGGCGGCGCGCAGGAGATCGCCGCGCGCTCCCGCGGCACGCCGCGCATCGTCAACAACCTCGTCAACTTCGTGCGCGACTACGCGCAGGAGAAGGCGAAGGGCAAGATCACCCAACCCGTCGCCGCCGCCGCGCTCGAGCTGCTGGAGATCGACGTGCGCGGGCTCGACGAGATGGACAAGCGTATCCTGCGCCTGATGGCCGAGTCGTACCGCGGCGGCCCCGTCGGTCTCGGCACGGTCGCCGTCGCCGTGGGCGAGGAGGCCGAGACGCTCGAGGAGGTCCACGAGCCGTTCCTCATCCAGGAAGGCTATCTCCAGCGCACCGCCCAGGGCCGCGTGCTCACCTCGAAGGGTTGGGAAGCCATCGGCCTGCAGGCCATCGCCGGCGCCCCCGGCGCGCAGGGCAGTCTGCCGCTGGCCTGAGCCTTCACGATAGGTCGGAGGGGCCCATCGGTCCTATCCGACCCATCCGATCTGCTCCTATTTCCGCTTTCCCAGGAACAGCAGCCCGGCGCCCACAAGCGCGATCGCGCCGCCGCCGATCATGAACCAGGTGTGCTCGGGCAGCTGCCGCGAGCCCTCGACATGGCTGGCCATGCCGGCGAGCACGCTCTGGGTCTTGCCCTTGAGCGAATCCCGCTGGAGCCAGCCGGTGTGGAAAACCCACACGCCGGCGCCGATGAGCACGATGGCGACCAGGATCTTCACGCGGGAAACCGGCTTCTCACTTCAGGCCGCCGGCTCCTCGCCGGGCAGCGGCGGCTGGGAGTTCGCGGTGCGCAGCGCGCTGTGCCTGCGGCCATAGAAGAAGTAGATCGCGAAGCCGATCGCCAACCACACCAGCAACCGCCACCAGTTCTCCTTCGGCAACGAGAACATCAGCAGCGCCGAGCTCGCCATGCCGAGCAGCGGCACCACCGGCGAGAACGGCACGCGGAACGGCCGGTGCGCGTGCGGGTGGGTGCGGCGCAGAATCAGCACCGCGACGCACACGACGAAGAACGCCAGCAGCGTGCCGATGTTCACCAGCTCGGCGAGGATGCGCAGCGGCAGAAACCCGGCGAAGGCGGCCACGCACACGCCCATCACGAGCTGCGAGATCCACGGTGTGCGGAAACGTGGATGCACGGCGCCGAAGATCTTCTCCGACACCAACCCGTCGCGCGCCATCGCCAGCATCACGCGCGGCTGGCTGAGCATGAGCACGAGCAGCACCGAGGTGATGCCCACCGTCGCGCCGCTCGAGATGATGAAGTGCGCCCACGGCAGCCCGGCACGGCGGAACGCGTCGGACACCGGCGCGTCGATGTTGATCTCGTGGTACGGCACCATGCCGGTGAGCACCGCCGCGACCGCGAGGTAGAGCACCGTGCAGACGACGAGCGAGGCGATGATGCCGATCGGAATGTCGCGCCGCGGGTTCTTCGCCTCCTCGGCGTGCGTCGAGACGGAGTCGAAGCCGATGTACGCGAAGAAGATGATCGCCGAGCCGGCGAGCATGCCGAGCGGCTCGCCGCCCGCGCCGGTCTGCCCGAGAATGGTTTTTCCGAAGAGGCTCAGCCCGGTGTAGCCGAACGGCGCGAACGGCCGCCAATTCTCCGGATTCACGTAGAACGCGCCGAGCCCGATCACGAAAACGACCACCGCGAGCTTGATGACCACCATCACGGTGTTGAAGCCAGCGCTCTCCTTGATGCCGCGGATCAGCACCCACGTCAGGATGCCGGTGATGAGCACCGCCGGCAGGTCGACCACGCCGCCCGTCGCCACGAAATGCCCCGCCCCGGGATCATAGTCGAACGGCGTGGTCGACAGCGCCTTCGGCAGCCGCGGCAGAAACGTCGAGGTGAACTCCTGAAAATACTGCGACCACCCGTGCGCCACCGCCGCGGAGGCGACCGTGTATTCGAGGATCAGATCCCAGCCGATGATCCACGCGGCCAGCTCGCCGAGCGTGGCGTACGAATAGGTGTAGGCCGAGCCGGCCACCGGCACCATCGAGGCGAACTCCGCGTAGCACAGCGCCGCGAAGACGCACGCCAGCCCCGCGACGACGAACGAGAGCATGATCGCCGGCCCGGCCTTGTCGTGCGCCGCCTGGCCGGTGACGACGAAGATGCCGGCGCCGATGATGCAGCCGATGCCGAGACTGGTGAGCTGCACCGGGCCGAGCGCGCGCCGCAGGCGGTTGTCGCCTTCGGCTTCGCGGTGCAGCTGGTCGATGCTCTTTCGGGCGAAGATGTGTTTCATGCGGGGTGGGCGGACGCTCGCAGCGGGACGCAGTTCGGGTGGTGGGCGCGCAGTCTCTTAGGTAGCCGCCCCCGAATAGTCCAGCGCGCGGCGCGCCCCATCGCCCTGTAGCTGAGCGGCCTGGGTCGTAGCTGAACCGCGACCCCGTTCAGCCGTC
>JAEXPL010000161.1 GCA_023446865.1 Verrucomicrobiota bacterium
ACATCATCCTGGGTTTCTTGATTCAAACAACACCCCGAGCCACGGAAGGCCGGTCGAAGACCGGCCCTACCCCGGAGGCCCGTCCGCGGGCTCAGGCGCTCGCCGCCCACTTGAGCAGCAGCACGAAGAGTCCGACGATCGAGAACGAGACCGCGCAGCAGGCGAGGAAGCCGATCGTGTCGACCTTGTCCCACTTGCAGAACTCCCAGTTCGACCACGGCGCGAGCTTGGTGTGGTCGAAGCGAGTCGGGTTCTTGCGGGTCTCCTCCATCGCGGCCACCTCGAGCTCGGGCGTGTCGCCCACTGGCGTCTTCATCTTGCCGTAGAACTGCTCCACCCGGCCACGTTCCGTGCGTGGGGTGAACCAGCTCACGAGCATCAGGACGGCGAACGGGAACAGGCCGTCGAAGAAGAACTGGGCGGTCATGCGCTGGCTCGGCGAGAGCGCGGCGACATCGAGGCCAGCCTTGCTCATCAGCCAGCATTCGAAGTTGAAGCGGCCGGACCCCACGAACGGGCTGGCGAGATCGTCCGCCTTCTCGTGCACCACGGTGGCGAAGAACACGCCTGCCGGCTTGCCCGCCGGGGTGAGCGCGGTCTGGGTGAGGGCCTCGTGGTGGCTGAGCGCGTCGAACTTCGAGGCCGTCCACGGCACGAGCAGGATGAAGATCGTCGAGAACACCACGCAGGCCCAGACGGCCTGCACGGTGAGGCGTCGCCAGAAGTAGGACATAAGCACGCAGGCGCCGAAGGGGATGTTGACCGTGAGCACGATGTTCACAATCGAGAGGAAGTCGCCCATCAGCCAGGCCGAGACCGCGCCCAGCGCCAGCACCACGACGATCGTGCACCGCGCGTAGAAGACGCCCTGGAGCTGCGTGATGTCGGGCCAGATCTGGCGATAGACGTTGCGCACGAAGAGCGAGGAGATCGCGAGCGCCTTGGCGGCCAGGGTCGACATCGTGCCGGCGAGCACGCCGGCGAGCATCATGCCAATCAGGCCGGGCCCGAGCAGCTTGTTCGAGAGCGTGCCCCAGGTGGAATCCGGATCGGAGAGGCCGCCCACGCCGAAGACGGCGATGGCGATCAGGCCGGCGAACGCCCACAGGATGATCATGAAACGCTTGAGGTATGTGCCCGAGACCCCGCTACGGGCGGCGAACTCGTTCTTGGCCGAACCGCAGATGCCCATGTTGTGGCTGAGGCCGCCGTTCTGCACGATGCTCACCAGCAGGATCGCGCCCAGGCTCGCGACGGAGAACTGGCCCGCGTTGCCCGAGCCGAAGAGATCAAACATGTGCTTCGGCACCCTCTGTCCCAGCTCATGCCAGCCTCCGATGGCGTTGAGGCCGACCGGGATCAGCAGCAGCGAGAACACGATGATCAGCACGCTCTGCAGGCCCTCGTTGACGGCCGCGGCGGACATGCCGCCGAGGACGATGTACGTGCCGACCACCGCTGCGAAGACAACATAGAAGAGGACGTTCGGCAGCAGCGTGATGTAGCTGTGCAGTTCGCCGCGGGCGTTGCGGTCGCGGAGCCGGTCGAGCGTGGCCTGCTGCTCGGGTGCGAGCGCGCCGGCGGACGCCTGCTTCTCGAGGGCCTTGAGCTGGTTGTAGCCCTCGACCTGCGCGCGCTCCTCGGCGGTCCACTGCGCCTCCTGTTTCACCACCAACGATGAGGCGATCTTGTAGGCCGTGACGTTGGCGAAGCCGAGGAAGACACAGGCGACGAGGATCTGGAAGATGGCGTAGAACCGGGCGAGGCCGCGGCTGCCGAACCGGTCCTCGAAAAGGTCCGAGACGGTGGTGAGGCGCGCGCGGCGGAACCACACATTCATGAACCAGAAGTACGGATTCATGAACACCGTCTGGAACGAGAGCCAGGAGCCCGGCGCGCCCTGCTGGTAGACGAAACTGGCGGTGCTGACGGCGCCGGAAGGCTCGGTGGCGTTGCCGAAGTTCAGGAAGAACTGGTAGAGCTTGCCCAGCTTGCGCCCGGCGAGGAAGTAGCCGTCCTCCGAGGTGTTGCCGCCCGAGGCGCGCTTGCCGATGTAGACCACGGCCGCGAGGTAAGCCAGGACGATGAGAATATCGAGGAGATGGAGACTGCCGAAGCGCATGGGGAACAGGGGGCGGAGTTGAAGCGGGAAGACCGGGCCGAGCAGGGCGCAACGGCCGCACGCGACTACCCTGCGCCGTGCCATGGACCGATTCAATCCCCGCCACCGCCCGCGAGTGTCGGACAGTTCAGTCTGCCGAGCTTGAGTGCGCCCCCGTCCCTCGCGCCGGCACCCCCTGCGGTACAGCAGCGTAGCTGCATGATGACTCCGGTCCCAAACTAGGCCGAGGTTGTTCCTCGGCGCGCCCTTCCCTCTGCCGGGCGCTCAACGGACCTGCTCGATTTCCCATCTTCGCTGTCAGGCAGGTGCACCCGGCCGGGCATAAAAAAGTCCCTCCAGCGAGCTGGAGGGACTTTTGAAGCTACAGGACTTCAGACCGGGCCGTTCAGAAGTCGAAGGATGTTGTGAGGACGTATTGACGCGGATCGATAATGCGGAACGAGTACGGCGTGCCGTCGTAGTTCACCGCCACCGGCTGCAGCCCGCCGCTCTCGAACACGTTGTTCACGTTGAGCTGGATCTTCATCTGAACCTTGCCCCGGAAGACCGGGCACTTGTAGGAGACCCACAAATCGGTGTAGAAGTTCGCGCTGTCATAGACCGGTCGGGTGACGTCGGCCATGTCCAGCACCGCTACTCCGTTGTACTTGTTCACGCCGCTGGCCTTGCCGTAGTAACCGATCACGGCCTTGGACTCCCAACGCTCGCTACCGCCGATCGAGAACCCCTTGAGCCGCCCCTGTTCGAAGGCGTAGCTGGTGAGGAACGAAGCGCGATACTTGCGCTGGTTCTGGGCGGACTGGCCTTCCAGATCCCGATCCAGCATGAGCTGGGGCAGCACCACGCCGTTATAGTTGGCCTCCGGATTCGCGAAGTTCGTCTCCGGGAAGACGTTGCTGTTGTAGCCGTAGGAGCTCCAGAAGTTCGTGAGGTCGACCGCACGTCCCTCGCCGGTGGCGGCGTAGGTGTGGTAGGTCGCGAACTGCTGATACTGCGGCAGCAGATAGTCGCTTGCCTTCGCCGTCTTCCAGACCTCCATGCGCTCGGCCAACCACGGCGCAAGCTCCGGATACAGGTTCGAATACTTGGTGTCCTGCTTGCCGAAGGTCACCTTCATCGTCCAGCCCGGCGTGGGCGTGTAGTTGATCTCCGCCTCGACACCCTTGGCCTCCGCGTTGCGGGTGGCGCCGATTGAATAGGGCAGGCTGCTGTAGTAGGTGTAGGGCAACTTCCAGATCTTCTCGGCGGCGGCCTGGATCAACGTCTCTTCGGATGCGGTGATCGAATTGTTCCAAGCCGCGGAACTCGGATCGACTCCCATGTTGATCCTGGCGATGGTGCGGCACCAGTTCTGGAAGAGCGTGGTGTCGATATTGCTCGTCACACGGGCGAACGCCACCGGCGCCGCGATATTCTCGTTCAGGTACGACGACTCGAACCAAGTCACGCGGGCGAACAGCTTCTCATCGAACAACGAGAACTGGAAGCCGTAGTCCTTGCCGTCGCCGGTGGGCTTCGCCAGCTTGTTGCCGTAGTAGTCGCCGAAGGCCGTGCTGGGCGGATTGAAGTTGTCCGATTTGTTGTAGCTCAGGCCGAAGCTGCGAATGAACTGCCACAACACCGAGTTCTTCGAGGCACGACCCTCGACTGCGGTCCAGCCCTTGAAGGGACGGAACACGCCACCGAGCGTCCGCGTTGTGCCAGTCATTTCACTGTACGGACCCCAACGATTGAACAGGAGGTCGCGCTGGAAGATGCCATTGACCCACTTGTCCGCGTTGGTGATCGCAGGAGCGATCACGTTGCCATCGGAATCCTTGATCGCCGTCAGACCGGTGTTGGTGACGCGCGCCTTATACTTATCCTGACGCACACCAAAGGTGCCGATGATCCGCTCATTCCAGAGATAGCTTGTGATGCCCGCACTGCGCGAATCGACAACACGCTGGTTCCTTCCAGTACCGGAGTCGAAGTCGGAGAACTCAGTCGTCACGCCCATCGGTTGGAAACTGCTGGTCGCGTAATCGTACGCCGAGATGTTGCCGCTGTAGGTAAGGTAGTTCCAGTACCCGGCGGACTGCGTCACGACACCGTTCGGGTCGTCCGGCGAAGCCAGATAATAGGTGCGCCGTAGCGAGGTCGACTGGTAGTTCCACCCCGTCGGAGTGCCGTCCGCCTTGTTGTTCGAATTGTTGAGGTAGCGGTATTTCGCCGCGTCGCTGGTGGTGGCGGTGTAGTGCAGACGCTGACGGGCCGACATCGTCATATACTCGTCCCGCGACCACATGCCGAGGATCTGATGGCGTCCCAGCCACTTCGTCCATCCCCGGTTCCGGGTGAAATCCGGCGTCCACGCGAGCATCGCGCGGTAGTGGTCGTCCAGCTCCTCGGTGAGGTAGCTGTCGGGATCCTGATCCTCGAGGTACGGCTTGCCGAAGTACGGGTTGAGCGTGCCGTCGGGCAGGTACTTGTTCGTGTCGACGAAGAGCGTCGACACGTTCAACTGCGCCACCGTGTAGTTCGTCCGCTGGGTGAAATCCTGGCGCATCCAGCCGCCATTGAGATGCAGGTCCCAGGGCAGCTGCTGATCCAGCTCGACGTTATACGTCGCGTTCTTCTGGGAACCGAAGTTCATCGAGTTCAGGTTCTGCTTGGTCCAGTCGTAGACGGATTTGTCCGTCACACTGGGGTAGCGGTAGCTGGTTCCGAAGATGCCGTTGCCGGCAGCGGTCCATCCAGTCGACGCGGTGTACGTGCGCGTGTAGTAGTCCGCCCACGTCCGGTTGGCGTAGACGCTGGAAGCCGACGGATATTTGGTCGGATTCAAATCCGGACCGCTCGCGGTACCCCAAGCCGTCAGATACGTGTAGCCATAGGTTGGCTGGAACCAGTTCACCAGCTCGCCATCAGCGATCTGCATGATGCTCCGGGCCTGATTGGCGATGGTCAGTCCGGGGACGAACAACGCGTTCGCGAAGGGCTGCCCGGCGACATAGGCCGAAACGCCGGAGGGAGTCGTGGCCGTCCAATTGGTGCCGAAGATATTCACGCCATTGTAGGTGGTCTTGGCGGAATTCCATTTGGTCGCGTCATAGCCCGGCAGCGTCGTGATGAAGGTGCGCAAATCCGCGGCGAAGGGCGAAGCGGCATCGTTGACCACCATGCTCAGCGCCTTGCCTGTCGCCAGGCTCATGATCTTGTGCGTGGTCGGGTCGTAGTATGGCTGGCCCGCGAGATTCCACTGCGTCACGAAGTCGCGCGGGGTCAGGGAATTCGGACGCCGATTGTCGTTATCGTAGCGTTCGAAGTTCGCCTTGATTGTGGTCGTCTTGAACGGCTTGAAGGTAATTGCGCCGTAGAGTCGCTTGGTCCGGTCGTAGGAAGGTTTCCGGTCGAATTGACGCTCGTCGTAGAGCGCAGCACCATAGATCGCCAGCTTGCCCTTGATCACGGGCTGGTTGAAGCTGAAGTTGGTGCGCGCGGATCCATACTGGTCGAAGCGGAACGCCACCCGCGCGTTCTGACGGTTGACGTTCGCCGAAGCAGTACTCTGGTTGGCGATACCCGCCGGGCTACCAAGGCCGAACAACATCGAATTCGGGCCGCGGCTGATTTCGACCGACTGCGTGTTGTACGAGTCGAAGGGCACCGCGGAGATGGACGGGTAGTAATTGATGGCCGCGCTTGGAGAAGCGAGGCCGCGCACGCGATTGGCACCCGCGACCGTGTAGGACGACATGCTGTTGCCCTGAGTGCCGCCTGCGTTCACGTCGAGCACACCGTCATTGCGCATGCTCTGTGTTCCCGGGGTGTAGGTCAGGGCGCCCTCCGTGTTCACCTCAAAGCGGAAGATGTCGTTCAGGTCGGTCGATGCCGTATCTTCCATCTGCTGGATCGTGATGACCGAAATCGACGCGCCGAGGTCGGCGAGATTTGTATTCAGGCGACTACCCGCGAGCGTGTTCGCCGCGTAGTAGCCCTTGTCTGAACTCGCGGTAACCTCGAAGGGCGACAGGACGACGATATCCTCTGCCCCGGCGGCCGGCGCCGGCGGGGTGGCGGCTGGCGCAGCCTGCTGCGCCAGACCACTGGTTGTGGCGGACAAGGCGAGCAACGATACCGGCAGGTATCGATTTCGCGTTTTTGAGGTATGCATGGATCGGGTCATGGATGTGCTTGTTTTCGACGGAAGCGGTTCTCGTTGGTATGGGGGGGGGAATATACAGACGCCGATGGAGATTGGGGTTTACACACGAATCGGAACGGGGGCCTGCAAAACCGGGGGGGAGGGCTGACGGTGTCCGCATAGAAGCTCTCCCCTTTTTCTCTGACAACCGCACCCCCCATCAGACAGTCCGCATCCGGCCGCCACCGCTGCCGGTGCCGGAGCCGCACACCATTGACGTTCCGATCGTCTTGCGGTTGGCCCGCCGCGCCCGGACCTGCGACTGTGCCCCGCCGCTTGGACCGTTAACGCGCCCGCCCGCCGCCTCCGCCATGACTTCCCTTCCTCCCCTCGCCGTCATCATGTGTGCCCTGCTCACCTCCCCCCTGCCCGCCACCACCGCTGTGTCCCTCCCGCTCTGGCCGGAGGGCGTTCCGGCGGCCCGGCCCGAGATCGGGCCCGAACAGGTCGATGCCAATGGCTGGGTGACGCGTATCGCTGCTCCATCGCTCCAGGTCGTTTCGCCCGCGATCGATCGACCCAACGGCACCGCGGTGATCATCTGCCCGGGCGGCGGCTACGTCGGCCTCTCGCGCCAGCGCGAGGGCTTCCAGTATGCCAATTGGTTGAGCGCGCTCGGCGTCACCTCGTTCGTGCTCACCAACCGGGTCGGCGATTACGGCCACCCCGCCCCGCTGCAAGACGTGCTCCGCGCCGTGCGCCTCGTGCGCTCGCGCGCCGCCGAGTTCCACCTCGACCCGGACCGTATTGGCGTGATGGGCAGCTCGGCTGGCGGGCACCTCGCCGCCTGCGCCGGAACGCTTTTCGACCACGCCGCCGGGAAGACCGGCGCCGCACTCGATGCTGTATCCGCCCGCCCGGACTTTCTGATCCTGATGTACCCGGTCATCACCCTCGACGACCCGGTCGCCCATGCCGGCTCGCGACAAGCGCTGCTCGGCCCGTCCCCCGCGCCCGAACTGCTCCGCCTCCTCTCCGTCGAGAAACAAGTCACCGCCGCCACGCCACCCACCCTTCTCATCCACACGCAGGAAGACCAGACGGTTCCCGTGGACAACAGTATCCTCTTCTTCCAGGCCCTCACCCGCGCCCACGTGCCCGCCGAGATGTATCTCTTCGAGCATGGCGGCCACGGCATGGGCATGCGGGACGGCCTCGGCACCGCCTCTGAGTGGCCGCGCCGGGTCGAGGAGTGGCTGCGCGCCCGTGGCCTGCTCACATCTGCCCGATAACCGTCCGTTCTCCGGGTTCCGCTTTCCCGTTCGGAGTATCACTACGGTCTCCGCCATCCGCTGTCCGGTCTCCTCCCGTCTTCCTCCATGCACTTCCCCGCCGTCGCCCTCGCCTTTGTCATTCCCCCCGCAGCCGCCCTCGCCGCGGCCACACCAACCGCCGAAAGGCCCGACCCGGCAGTGGCATTGGCCCAACCCCAAGCCGGCCGCATCGCTCCCGCTTACCCGGTTCCCTACGAGCTCGCAACCGAAGTGCAAATTGCGGCGGTCCTCGACCGCATCCACGGTTATCTCACAACCGCCAGTCCGGTCCGGATCGTCGACCGCGACACCAAGCAGCCCGTCGCCGACCTCGCCCACCTACCGGCCCGGCCCGGCCTCGCCCGCACCGACTTCCTGCTCACCAGCTACGAATGGGGCGTCACCTACTCCGGCATGCTCCATGCCGCCACCGTCACCGGCGACCCACGCTACCGCGACTACGTCGACGAGCGCTTCGCCGCGATTGCCACCCTCGCCGCCCATCTTCGCGCACAGCCCGACTCCGCTGACGCCGGCACCGCGCCCCGGGACCGCATCCTCACGCTGCGCGGCGTGCTGCATCCACAGACTCTCGACGACAGCGGTGCGATGGCCGCAGCGATGCTCAAGGCCGCCCGCGCCGGCCTGCGTCCGGAGCAACTCCGGCCCTGGATCGACAACTATCTCTCGTGGATTCGCGCCGGCCAGTTTCGTTTCGCCGACGGCACCCTCGCCCGCAACCGTCCCATGCCGAACTCCCTCTGGCTCGACGATCTCTACATGAGCGTCCCCGCGCTCGCCCAGATGGGCACGTTCACCGGCGACGCCACCTGCTTCGACGATGCCGTGAAGCAGATCCTCCAGTTCTCCGCCCGGATGTTCGTCGCCGAGCACGGGCTCTATCGCCACGGTTGGGTCGAGAGCATGGAGCCGCACCCCGTCTTCCACTGGGCCCGCGCCAATGGCTGGGCCGTCGTCGCCATGGCCGAGCTTCTCGAAGTCCTCCCCGCCTCGCACGCTGGCCGCGACGCCGTGCTCGCCCAATACCGCGCCCACGTCGCCGGCCTCGCTGCCGCGCAGGACACCTCCGGGCTCTGGCACCAACTCCTCGATCGTCCGGATACCTATCTCGAGACCTCCGCCTCCGCGATGTTCGTCTACGCCATCGCCCGCGGCATCAATCGCGGCTGGCTCGACGCCAAGGCCTACGGACCGATGGCCGCCATCGGCTGGAACGCTGTCGCCGCCAAGGTCAACGCGACCGGACAGGTCGAGGGCACCTGCGTCGGCACCGGCATGGGCTTCGAGCCGATGTTCTACGCCTACCGCCCGACCAGCCCCCTCGCCGCCCACGGGTACGGACCCGTCCTGCTCGCCGGCGCCGAGATGCTCGTCCTGCGCCGAGGCGCCGGTGCCGCCGCCGTCATCCACGATGGCGGTCTGCACTTCGACCGCGCCACCGGCCACTGAGCCCCGTAGGTCCGGTCTCCGACCGGACACCCGCGATACCAGCCCCCGCCTCTCGCCCCGCCACCCAGCATCACCCGCGCGACCGGTCAAAGACCGGTCCTACCCATCGTCCCGCCCACCACCGGCGGCCCGCCGTTCCAGTTTTCCTGATTTCCGCATTCCTCCCTCCGCAATTCCGCCTCCGCCCGATCGCATATCGGCAATCGAAGATCGCAGAATCCTAATCCCATGCGCCTCCCCCTCGCCCTCCTCGCCTTCTCCACCGCTTTCTCCTTGGCCCAGGCCACCGCACCCGCCGATTCCACCACACGGGCCACGGGCCACCGGCCACCGGCAACCGAGCGCCGCATCATGGAAAATCTCGGCCGGGGCGTCGTCGCCATCCACCAACCCGACGGCGCTGTTTTCATTTCCTGGAGACTCCTCGCCACCGATCCGGCCGGCACCGCCTTCAACCTCTACCGCAGCACCGCCGCCGTCGCCGCGCCCTCCACCGACGCCGGCCCCTTCGGCTCGCGCCCCGACCCGGTCGCCGGCCCCGTGAAGCTCAATGCCGAGCCGCTACGCGACGTCACCTGGTTTCTCGATCCCAACGCGCGCCTCGAACGCGAGACCAGCTACTTCGTCCGCCCCGTCGTCGACGGCCGGGAGGGCGACCCGAGCGCCGCCTTCGCCCTCGCCGCTGGCACCCCGCCACTCCCCTATCTCTCGATCCCGCTCCAGACACCGGCCGGCTACACCCCCGGCGACGCCTCCGCCGGCGATCTCGATGGCGACGGCGAATACGAGCTCGTCCTCAAGCAGGAGCAGCGCCCGCAGGACAACTCCCGCCCCGGGCTCACCGGCGACACACTCCTCCAGGCCTACAAGCTCGACGGCCGTCTCCTCTGGACCATCCACCTCGGCAAAAACATCCGCGAGGGCGCCCACTACACGCAGTTCATGGTCTACGACCTCGACAGCGACGGCCGCGCCGAGGTCGCGTGCAAGACCGCCGATGGCACCATCGACGGCACCGGCCAGCCCATCGGCGACCCCGCCGCCGACTGGCGGGAGCACGGCGACACCACCGTGCCGACAACCGACCGTTCCGGGGCCGTGCAGACAGCCCAGGGCCTGCGTGCTCGCACCGAAGGCGTGATCCTCCGCGGCCCCGAGTATCTGACAATCTTCGACGGTCGCACCGGCGCCGCCCTGGCCACCACCGACTACGTCCCCGGCCGTCATCCGGACACCCAGAACCCGACGCCCGAGCAGCTCACCACAACCTGGGGCGACGGCTACGGCAACCGTTCCGACCGCTATTTGGCCTGCGTCGCCTATCTCGACGGCGTCCACCCGAGCCTCGTCATGTGCCGCGGCTACTACACCCGCGCCGTCCTCGCCGCGTGGGACTGGCGCGACGGCAAGCTCACCCCGCGCTGGGTCTTCGACAGCGACTCCTCCGAGACCAACCGCGCCTACCGCGGCCAAGGCAACCACAACCTCTCCGTCGCCGATGTCGATGGCGACGGTCGCGACGAGATCGTCTACGGCGCCGCCGTCATCGACGACAACGGCACCGGCCTCTACTCCACCGGCTGGGGCCATGGAGACGCTCTCCACGTCGGCGACCTCGTTCCCAATAATCCAGGACTCGAGGTCTTCGACATTCAGGAGCGTTTCGACAAACAGGGAGTGAGCATGCGCGACGCCGCCACCGGCCGCATCATCTTCACCATCCCCTCCGTGAAGGCCGACGAGGATGGCGGAGACAAGGGCGAGGGCCCCGGCCGCGGCAATGCGTTCAACATCGACCCGCGTTTCCCCGGCGCCGAGTGCTGGGCTGCCGGCGCCCAGATGGACGGTCTCTACACCGCCCACGGCGAGCAGATCATCGCGCACCGCCCCCGCGGCTTCCCCTGCAACTTCGGGATCCTCTGGGACGGCGATCTGCTCCACGAACTCCTCGACCAGAATCGCATCGTGAAGTGGAACTGGCAGACCGGCACGATCGACCCGCTCCTCGTCGCCCACGTCTGCGTCTCCAACAACAGCACCAAGGCCACACCCGCCCTCAGCGCCGATCTCCTCGGTGACTGGCGCGAGGAGGTCGTGTGGCGCACCCGTGACAACAAGGAGCTGCGAATCTACACTACAACGATCCCGACGAAGCACCGCCTCGTCACGCTCATGCACGATCCGGTCTACCGCCTCGCCATCGCGTGGCAAAACGTCGCCTACAACCAGCCGCCGCACCCAAGCTTCTTCCTCGACGAGTCCGCTCCGCTCCCGCCCGCCCCGCGCATCGTCGTGCCGCGCCAGTAGGTCCGGTCTCCGACCGGACACCCTCGATACCTGCCACCGCACCACGCCCCGCGTCGCTCGACACAGCATCATCCACCTCGACCGGTCGGAGACCGGTCCTACGCGCCGATCCCGCCCGCTGCGGGACGCCGAGCTCCAGCTCGGTCATCCGCCCAATCGCCGATTGGCAATCTCAGATCGAAGATCCTCCCCGGCCCCCGCCCATTCCGCACCCCGCAATCCGAAATCCGTGTTCCGCAATCCCATGCGCCGCCATATTCTCTCCCTCGTGCTTCCGTTTCTCCTCGTGGTCCCGCCGGTGCACTCCGGGCAAAGTTCACCGGCCACTAGTGTAGTGTCCCACAAATAGATCGTCATAAGCGCGGCGTACGGTGTGTCGGCTGGGAGCAGCCCGGCTTGATCCGTTCGAGTCGCTGGCGTGCGCGTGCGATCTTCTCAAGGATGCGTTCGACA
>JAEXPL010000208.1 GCA_023446865.1 Verrucomicrobiota bacterium
GCCCTACTTGGCGCCTGTGGTGCGGGTCGCGACGCGCAGCAGCATATTGTTGGCGGTGATATACAGCGTGGTGCCATCGGCGCCGCCGAAGCAGCAGTTGGCCGTGGCCATGCCGGTGAGGATCGTGCCGAGATGTTTGCCCTCCGGACTGAGGATGAGCACGCCGCCCGGTCCGGTCGCCCAGAGGTTGCCGCGGGCGTCGACCTTCAGGCCGTCCATCAGGCCGCCGCTGCGCTGCGCGCGCAACGGCTCGGCGTCGAACAGCACGCGGCCCGCCGCGACGGTGCCGTCCGCATTGAGCGCGTAGGCCATGAGGTAGGTGCGCATGCCGGGCCGGTCGCCGGAGTTGGCCACGTAGAGCGTCTTCTGGTCGGGCGAGAGCGCGATGCCGTTGGGTCGGTCGAGGTCGCGCGCGAGCACGGTGACGGTGCCGTCGGTCGCGCGGCGGAACACGCCGTTGAAGCCGAGCTCGGCGGTGGCCTCGCGACCGAGACCGTAGGGCGGGTCGGTGAAGAAGAGGTTGCCGGCGCGGTCGAAGCAGAGGTCGTTGGGGCTGTTGAAACGTTTGCCGTCGCAGCGGTCGACGATCGTCTCGAAACCGTGCCCGTCGGCGGCGAGGCGGGAGATGCGGCGGTCGCTGTGCTGGCAGAGCACGAGCCGGCCCTGCGCGTCGAGCATGAGGCCGTTGGAGCCTTCGCCGGAGGCGTTCGCCTCCACGCCAGTGTTGCCGCTCGGGCGCAGGAAGACCTCGACACCCTTGCCCTCGCACCAGCGATACGCGGTGTTGGCCGGCACATCGCTGAAGATCAGGTCGCCCTCCTTCGTCCGCCACACGGGGCCCTCGGACCAGCGGAAGCCTTCGGCGAGTTTCTCGATGCGCGCGTCGGGCGCGAGCACAGCATCGAGCGCCGGATCGAGCCGCTCGATGCAACCGACTGTCGGATACGGTACGGCGGTCGAGACGATCGGCGTGGTGTCGGCACGGACGCCCGCGACAGCGGCCAGGGCGAGGCCGAGGGGAAACAGGAGGGATTTCATCGGCGCCACGCTACGCGAGCGGGAGGGCATTTCCAGTCCGCACCGCCGACGATGCATCGCGCCGGCGAGCGCTCAGCCCACGACGCCCACCGCGCAGTCCCCTTCCCCGGCGGCGATGGCGAAGGCCAGTTCGTCGCCGCGCGCCTCGCAGCGCACCGTCGCGGCCTCCGCGGCGGGCGGGATCTCGCGCAGGAACTGCAGCTCGATCCGCCGCGGGTGCGCCGAGTGCCCCTGGCGGAAAAGCGCCGTCTGCAGGAAATCGAAGTACGCGGTGTTGTTCACGTGGTCGTTGGCGTCGCAATCCGAGTAACGCACGCTCACCGGTGTGGCCGGAGCAGTCGCCGCCGGCGCCGCGAACCGCAGGCGCTCCAGTTCGGGTTTGTGCGGCGCCGTGCCGACACGACCGACCGGAAAACTCCCCGCCAGCTCCGCCGGCACCCGCGTGAGCATCCGCGTGCGCAGGTCGAGCCACAGCCAGAGCGACGAGCCGGCGAGCAACTGCTCCGCACCGGCGAAAAGGCGAAACTCACGGTAACCGCGGAATCCACGCACGCCCGTCGACCACGTTTCCACCCGCAGCGCCTCGTCGCGCCGCGGGTAGCGCACGATCTCCACGGCCAGCCGGTTGAGCACCCACGAGGTGCCGCGCTCCGCCAAGCCCTGCGCGCCGACGCCGTACATATCCGCATGGCGGATCGCCGCCTCCTGCAGCAACTGCAGCAGCGCCGGCAGCGTCATCGCCTGCTCGCGATCGACCTCGGCGAAACGCACCGCGGACTCGAGAATGTAGTCGTTGCTCATCGGGAAGGCTCGTTGGCCGGTGGCGATCCTGCACCAATCTCCGGCCGCGGGAAGAGCCGAAAAACCGCGCCGGCTCGGCTCACCCCGACCGCGGGTTGCGGGCCAGGAGCTCCCCGGCGGTGGTGCGCACCACCTTGATGAAGGCCTCGATCGCCGGGCTCAGGTTCATGCCATAGACATGCAGGATGCCGATCTGGCGTTTCGGCGTGGGCCGTTGGAGCCGCATCACCCGCAGCCCGGACTCGTCGCGGCTCCACAAAGCGGATTCAGGCACGATGCCCAGCCCGCCGCACTCGCGGACGAGGTGCAGGAGCGCGTCGACCGAGCTGAGCTCGAGGTGGAACGTGGGCGTGCGGCGCGCCTGCGCAAAGGCGTTGAGCAGAAGCGTCCGGGTGCCGTAGCCGGCCGGCGGCACCGCGAGCGGGCGCTGCGCCAGTTCCTCCAGATTGACGGCGACCCGGCCGCCCAACGGGTCGTCAGGGCGGACGACCGCGACCAACTCCTCCGCGTAGAGCAGCTGCGCGCGCAGGCTGGTCTCGCTCGGCGGCATAAAGCCCAGCCCGAGGCCGACCGTGCCGATCGTGAGCGCGCGTTCCATGTCGTCGACCGACATCTCGATCGCCCGCACGCGGATGCCCGGATTCTCGCGGTGGAAACGGGTGAGCGCCGCGGGCAGCACGCGATGTCCGACCACCGGTAACACCGCCACGCTGATCGAGCCGCGTTGCAGGCCGCTCACGTCGTCGAGGGCGCGGCGGGCGTTCCAGTTCCGAGGCGGAAACACCCGGGCGAGGTCCGCGGCGGTCACGGAGTATCTCGTCGGCGGCGGGTCCTCCGGCGATAGCGCCACGCAGGCTCGCGGGTCGAGTGAGCTCGTCTGCGTCAGACCTCGCGCGCCGGGAAGGCCTGCCACGCCGCCACCGTCTGAGCCCCGCCCACGCCGTGGACAAAGTCCGCCACCCTTCCCGCCGGTCGACGCCCCCACGCCACCTACCGGCCATGGCCCCCCCGCACCGCGCGTGTCCGAAAAACCGGGGCTTGCATCATTCCGTGCTCCTGACATTACATCAGGTCCCAATCGCAAACCTTGAACGGCGGAGCCCTCGTCCGCCCACTGCCATGAACTTCCGCAGCCTCGCCCTTACCGTCTCCGCTCTGCTCTCGCTCGGCGCCGCCACGCACCTGTCCGCGCAGAGCGCGACGCTGACCCCGTGGAAATCGCAATTCGTCTACTCTGCGTCGTTTAACACGAACTCAATGAGCGAGAATCCATCGCTCCCTCAGGGGTGGTTCGCGTTGAATGGGGCAAGCCGGATTGACTTCACCGGTGAAGGAGTGACGGAGGTCCCCTCTGCCACCTCTGCATTCTTCTACCATCTAGACAACCCCCAGCC
>JAEXPL010000217.1 GCA_023446865.1 Verrucomicrobiota bacterium
ATCATGGTGCAGGCGCTCGGCGACCGCATCGCCGAAGCCCTCGCCGAGTACTTCCACAAGCAGGTCCGCGACCTCTCCGGCTACGGCCGCACCGAGAACCTCACGATGGAGCAGATCATCCGCGAAAAGTACCGCGGCATCCGCCCCGCACCCGGTTATCCCGCCTGCCCCGACCACACCCAGAAGCCGCAACTCTGGAAGCTCCTCGACATCGAAGCCGCCACCGGCATCGGCCTCACCGAGAGCTGTGCGATGAAGCCCGGCAGCAGCGTGAGCGGCTTCTACTTCAACCATCCCGAGTCGAAGTACTTCGCCGTCGGCAAACTCGCCCGCGACCAGGTCGAAGACTACGCCGCCCGCAGCCAGCGCCCCGTCGCCGAAGTCGAGAAGTGGCTTTCCCCCTACCTCGGCTACGACGCATCGGCATGAGCAGTGCCCCACACACCGGCGCGGAGTTTGTCGAAGCCACGCGGACCAGCTACGACCGCGTCGCCGGAAGAGACGCCGAAACGTTCTTCAACGAACTCGCCCACAAGCCGCTCGACCGTGAGTTGCTCACGCGACTCGTGAGCCTGGTTGGCGACCTCGGCCCAATCTGCGACATGGGCTGCGGTCCCGGGCAGATCGCGCGTTTCCTCAAGGATCACGGCGCCCATACCCTCGGCATCGATCTCTCCCCGGGGCTCGTGGCTGAAGCCCGCAGGCGCAGCCCCGACATCGCTTTCCACACCGGCAACATGCTCGCGCTGGAGGTGCCCGACCACGCGTGGGGCGGCATCGCTGCATTCTACTCGATCATCCACCTTCCGGAGGACCGCGTCGGCGACGCGTTGCGCGAGTTCTGGCGCGTGCTGCGCCCCGGCGGCCGGTTGCTCCTCGCCTTCCACGTCGGAGACCAAGTCCTCCATCGCGACGACTGGTGGGAACAGCGCGTCGCGCTCGACTTCCATTCCCGCCCGCTCGAGCGCATCGAGGCCGCCCTGCGCGAAATTGGCTTCGTCACTGAGGAGAGCCTGGTTCGCCAGCCCTATCCGTCCGAGTACCCCATTCGTCGCGCCTACCTCCTCGCTCGCCGCCCGGAGTAACCGCTCCAAACCCGCCGCCCGCCAACCTACCCGCGACCAAGTCCGGGACTGCGGCACCCGCAGCCGGCGCACCGTCGCCGAAGTCGAGAAACGGATCTCCCCCTACCTCGGCTACGATGCGTGAGCCGCAGAAGGCTCACAGCCTCGCGTCGGCTCTCGTTCCTACTCGGTTCGGTTGTGCCAGACGCGCTGGTCTCTCCGGTCGTGAGTGATCGCGAACACGACCAAACGCGTCGGCTCGACCAGATAGAACACCCGGTACGGGAACCCCTTGAGCCGAATCCGCCTCGTCCCCGTCTCGGGATCCACGATCGGGTGCGCCGTCGGGTGCATCGCAACTTTCTCGATCGCCTCGCGCACTGAACTCAAAACCGGTCCGCAAGCACCGGGCTCAAGTCGCGATACCAGCGCGCAGCCGCTACCGCATCGTCGCGCGCCTCTGGCTTGACGAGTACCGGCCAGCTCACAGTCCGAGTTCTTGGCGGATCGATTCCTCGGCCACGGCCCACGAAGTACCCAGCTCCGGGTTCTGCCGATGGGCCGCCACACGACTGGCGACCATGCGACGCTCCTCCGGCGAGAGCTCCATGACCATGTCGTCCAGCGCGTCGAGCCGATCGCGGATCAGCGCGCGGTCCTCCGGGCTGAGCGTCGCCAAGCGGGCCAAGATCTCAGACGTGCTCATACCCCCAAGGATAGCCGCCCCTTGCCCAACGCAACGCCAAGCTCATCGCGGGGCTCACGCTGCGGGAGACTGATCGCAGGTGGCTCACGCCAAAGAGCGCGACACCGGCCCCCATCCCGAGTCGAAGTACTTCGCCGTCGGCAAACTCGCCCGCGACCAAGTCGAAGACCATGCCGCCCACAGCCAGCGCGAGGTCGCCGAAGTCGAGAAGTGGCTCTCCCCCTACCTCGGCTACGAGACCTGAGTTGCGCACTCCGAAGGGAAGGGACAGCTCTCCGAGCCGTCCGTCACCGCTGCCCGCGGCCCGCTCCGCGCCAAGCGCGTGCAGTGACCACTGCTCGCTTCAAGAAACCGCCCTACCACTGCCGCTTACTTTCCGTCCTACTCACCCCGCATCAAATCACATTTTGGTTCTCCAACATCAAATACGACCGACGGAAAGAAACCGATCTTCGCGAACGGGAAAACAGGCAGCATCGCATACAAAAAACGCTCCAGTGAGTCCGCATATCCCTCCGCGCATTGGGACAGTGGAACGGTTCTCACGCAGGTAACGCCCGCGCGATCGCGGAGGGTCAGCTCAATCTTTGGGAACCATCGCCCTCGAACACTGCAATTGATGATCAGGAAGAGCTCGCCACACCCGTTAGCAGCCATCGGAGCAGGCGCATCAAGCCAGGAGATCTTCCGGGAGAAAAGAATCAGCACTGGCCGCCGACTCTCCAAGAATACCGCCTGAAGAGTGTCTACGTAATCAGTTTCCTCTCGCGGCTCGTGGGGCATAGGGCTTTCGAGTTTGGAGAGTGGTGCCAGTGTCTTGAGCGGCAAGCGTAAAGGCCTATCCACTAAGGTCCGACCACTCACCGAGATGACCAATCCCGCTCGTGGAGCATCTCCATATTCCTCCGAAGCCACGAGTTCCTCATACGATCTCGATATGCCACTACCCTAGGGCGTGTCTGGGAAATAACTGCTAGGCTTTGAGCCAGACCAAGAGGCAGGCGAGGGCGACCATGGCGGCGAAGGTGGCGTGCAGTTTCTCATAGCGAGTGGCGATGCGGCGGAAGGCCTTG
>JAEXPL010000220.1 GCA_023446865.1 Verrucomicrobiota bacterium
CCAACGCCCACACCCGCATCGACCACTACGACTCGATCGGCCTCGGCGTCTATTTCTACCACGAGGACACGAAGGACGTGTACCGCCACGTCTACAAGAAGGGCTGCGGCTTTTTCGTGCGCGAGGAACTCACCCGCAAGTTCATGGAGTCCACGATCCTCGCCTTCTACGGCTCCGCCCTCGACCTCTCCGCCGAGACCGGCCGCAGCATCCAGGATCTTCTGACGAAGCTCACCGACTTCTTCGGCCCCTCCGTCGGCGTGCTCACCGGCGGCGGCGGCGGCGTGATGGGGCTCGCAATGGAGCAGGCTCGGTTGAAGAACGCCCTCACCGGCTCGTGCTTCCTCGAGCTCGAGGCGCAGCCGCCCAAGCTCGGCGTCGACTTCTTCAACTCGTTCCAGGAGACCGCGCGCCACAACCGCCAAAAATGGTTCGAGGTCGCCGATTTCTGCATCTTCAACGTCGGCGGCGTCGGCACGCTCGAGGAGGTCGGCATCGAGATGTGCAACCTCAAGCTCGGCATCCGTCCGCGGGTGCCCTACGTCTTCTACAGCACCGAGTACTGGCGCGATCTCAAGAAGCAGCTCAAGACGATGATCGCCGAGAAACGCGCACCGCGCTGGATCGAGGACTATGTCCTCTTCTCCGACAAACCCGACGAGGTCGTCGCCTTCTACCGCAAGACCCTGCAGGTGCTCTGACGCCACCGCGCGGTGCACCCAACCACGCCGACGGCGGTCCGATCGCAGCTCAGCGGCCCCGGAGGTTTCGCCGGAGCTCTAGCGCCGGGCCGTGCGCGGGATCGAGCTTGAGCGCCAAGTCCACCGCGGCGACGGCCTCCGCCATGCGCCCCAGATCGAGCAGCGCCAAGGCACGCGAACAGTGTAGCGACGCGGTCTCCCCGTCGACACCCAGCGCCGCATCCAACTCCACCAGCGCCTCGGCCGAGCGCCCGAGGGCCAGCAAGGCATTGCCCAGGGCGAACCGGGCACCCGGGAAATCCGCACGCAGCCGAATCAGCGCGCGTCCCGCCGCCACCGCCTCGTCGTAGCGCTCCAGGTCGAACAAAAGGTTGGCCTGAGCGGAGAGCGCTTCGACCGACGAAGGATCCTCCCGCAACGCCGCCGCGACCTGCACCAGCGCGGCGTCCTTTCGACCGTTCTGCGACAGCGTGTCAGCCAGCCGGAGATGCGCCGCCACCCAGCCCGGTTTCTGTCGCAACGCCTCGGAAAACTCACCGAGCGCGCCCGTCGTCTCCCCGAGCTGCAGCAATACCTCGCCGAGCTTCAGGTGCGCCTCCGGCCACACGGGTCGCCGCTTCAGCGCTTCCTCCCAGGCGGTCTTCGCGCCGGCCAAGCGTCCGGCCGCCTGCTGCGCCGTGGCGACCACGCTCCAACCCTCGGGTGAATTGACATCAAACTGCTGTGCTTCCTCCGCCCGAGCCAAGGCTTCGTCGGTGCGCCCGGCGAGCAGCTCCGCCCGGCTCAGATTGCGCAGCGCATCCACAAAGCGAGGATCCAACCGCAGAGCCTCCTTGAGCTCTGCGACACCGGCCACCGCATCGCCGCGGGCAAGCAGGAGCGACGCGAGGTTGTTGTGGGCGCGGGCGTTGTCCGGCCATTTCCGCAGGCTGTCGCGCAGGAGCCGTTCCTCGGACGCGTAGTCGGCATTGCGCACCGCGGTCGCCAGTCCCGCCGCGACGGCGAGCACTGCCAGCGGCGCCAGCACGAGCCGGCCGAACCGGCACCAGAGCCAGCCGACCACCACCACGAGCACAACTCCGAGCGGCAGATACATCCGGTGTTCCGCCATCGTTTGCGTCGCCACCGGCACGAAGCTCGAGGTCGGCGCGAGCACGGCGAAGAACAGGACGCCCGCGAAGCCCGCCACCGGCCAACGCCGCAGCGCGACAACCGTCGCCGCTCCCAACGCGCCGACAACAGCCAAGCCCGGGACGATCTCCCGCCAACCGTGCGCGAGATACATCCCGTAATCGAACACGAGCCCGCGCGGCCAGAACACGAGACCGAGGTAGCGAGTGACCGCCTGCCCCTGGGTGAGCGCGTAGCTCAAGGGCGTCATGTCGAGCCCGAAGCCGGCGGTGCCGCCGCGGCCGCGGGTGCTCCACACGAGGTAGCCGAGCAGCAGCCAACTCGCCGCCAAACCGACGTACAGCCGCCACCGAGCCCGCCACGCCGCTCCGAAACTCCCGGCGAAAAATACGCGGTCGTAGAGCAGCGCCACCAACGGCGCCGACACCATCACCTCCTTGCATGTCATCCCCGCGGTGCAGCTCGCGATCGCGGCGACGCTCCACCACCCGCTCCGCCGTTCCGACTCCGCCGCGCGCCCGACCGCCAGCAACGTCAGCATGTAGCACAGCGAGACCATCAGCTCCGTCCGCTGCGAGATGTAGGTGACGGCCGCAGTCGCCAGCGGGTGCAACGCCCAGAGCACCGCCACCACGAAAGCCAGCACAGCCGCATCCCCGCGGATACGTTCCGGCAGGACCGGTCGCGCCAACGTCAGCCGCAGAAGCGAGAAGAGCGTCAGCGCGGTCAGGAGATGGAATCCGATGTTGCCGACGTGGTAGCTCCAGACCTCGTTGCCGCTGATCGCATAGTTAAGCGCGAAGCCGAGATTCGGCAGCGGTCGCCCGCTCACCGGCACCCCGCCCGAGGGCGGCGAGAGCGGACCGCTCAACGGCCAGAGCGAGCGGATCGTCGGGTTGTCGGTGATCGCCGCCGAGTCATCGAGCACGAACGGCGCTTGCAGCGCGCCGCGGTACGCCATCCCGATGCCGGCGATAAGGACCAACAGCGCCAAGCCCCGCCAAAGCCGGCGGAAGGCCGGTCGCGCGGACGCAGGGCTGACAGGGTTGGCGTGGGTCACGATGCGCCCGAAATTCGCCCGCCTCGCCCTCGCGAATCAACCCACAAACCCATCGTGCGTCGGCTTCGCCCTAGGGCGTGTCTGGGAAATAACTGCTAGGCTTTGAGCCAGACCAAGAGGCAGGCGAGGGCGACCATGGCGGCGAAGGTGGCGTGCAGTTTCTCATAGCGAGTGGCGATGCGGCGGAAGGCCTTG
>JAEXPL010000246.1 GCA_023446865.1 Verrucomicrobiota bacterium
CCATCCCCGGCATCAAGTTCGTCGTCGACAGCGGCCTCGCGCGCCTGAGCCGCTACGCGCCGCGCACGCGCACCAAGCGCCTGCCCATCGAGCCGATCTCGCAGAGCAGCGCCAACCAGCGCGCCGGCCGCGCCGGCCGCGTCTCCGAGGGCGTCTGCATCCGCCTCTACGCCGAGGACGACTTCGCGCGCCGCCCGCTCTTCACCCAGCCCGAGCTCCAGCGCGCCAACCTCGCCGAGGTCATCCTGCGCCTGCTCGCCGCGCGTCTCGGCGAGATCGAGACCTTCCCCTTCATCGACCCGCCCGCGCCCGCGGCGATCACCTCCGGCTACGCGCTCCTCGAGGAGCTCGGCGCGCTCGAGCCCGCCGAGCCGGAGCGCCCGCGCCGCCTCTCGCCGCTCGGCCGCGAGCTGGCGAAACTTCCCGTCGACCCGACCGTCGGCCGCATGCTCCTGCGCGCCCGCGACGAACGCGCCTTGCGCGAGGTGCTCGTGATCGCCGCCGCGCTGAGCATCCAGTACCCGCGCGAACGCCCCACCGACGAGGAGGCCGCGGCCGACGCCGCGCACCGCAAGTTCGTCCACCCCGAATCCGACTTTCTCACACTCCTGCACATCTGGGACGCCTACCACGACGAGGCGCAGAAGCTCTCGCTCGGCCGCCTGAAGAAGTTCTGCCGCGCGCACTACCTGAACTTCAACCGCATGCGCGAGTGGTTCGACGTTCATTCGCAACTCGCCGCCTCCGTCGACGAACTCGACACCGACGAGTGGCAGGTCCCGCGCGACGAGGCCGACTCCGCGGAGGACGCCGAGGACGAAGCACAGGCCACCGAGCGTCGCCGCCGCCGCGGCGCGAAGGACGACAAGATCGCGAAGGTCGACGACTGGCGCTACGGCGGCGAACGTTACCGCGCCGTGCACCGTTCGCTGCTCAGCGGCCTGCTGGCCAACGTCGCCCGGCGCGACGAGGGCAACAACTTCAACGCCACCAGCAGCCGCAAGGTCTTCGTCTTCCCCGGCTCCACGCTGTTCATCCGCTCCGAGAAGCGCGCGCAGAAGCAGCCGGCGCCCACCGCGAAAGGCGGCGCGAAGCCCGTCAAGGATCTCTGGATCCTCGCGGCCGAGATGGTCGAGACCACGCGCCTCTACGCCCGCACCTGCGCCCGGCTCGACGCGCTCTGGCTGCTCGACCTCGGCGAGCACATCCTCAAGCGCAGCTACGGCGAGCCCGACTGGCATGTCGACGCCGGCCGCGTGCTCGTGCGCGAGCGCACGCTCCTGCACGGGCTGGAGGTGCAGAACCGCCACATCGACTTCGGCCGCATCGACCCGGCGCGCGCCACCGAGATCTTCATCCGCGGCGCGCTGGTGGCCGACACGCTGGAGACGCCCACCCTGCCGTTCCTCGAGCACAACCGCCGCCTGCGCGACAAGGTCGCCACGATCCAGACACAGGTCCGCTCGAAGCACTGGCTCACGCTCGAGGAAGCCGCGTACGAGTTCTACCACCAGCGCCTCGCCGGCGCCGGCGTCTCCTCGGTGCAGGATCTCCAGCGCGAGTGGAAGAAGCACGTCACCGCCGAGCCGGGCTGGCTGCGCATGGAGGAGAAGGACCTGCTCGGCGCGCTCGAGGAGTTCGACCCGAAGTGGTTCCCCGACCAGGTGCAGCTCGCCAACAGCGCGCTCCCGCTCGACTACACCTACAAGCCCGGCGCCGACGAGGACGGCATCACCCTCCGCCTGCCCTACCGCCAGGCGAAGCTGCTCCAGCCCGCGCTGCTCGACTGGCTCGTGCCCGGCCACCTCGAGGAAAAAGTCACCCTGCTGCTCCGCGCACTCCCGAAGGCCGCGCGCATCCAGCTCCAACCGTTGGAGACGACCGCGAAGGTCATCGCCACCGAGCTGAAGGCCGACGGCCGCCCGCTCGCCGAGAACCTCGCCGACCATCTCGCGCGCCAATATCGCGTGGCCGTCTCCGCCGCCGATTTCCGCGTCGAGGAATTGCCCGACCACCTGCGTGTGCGCGTCGAGGTCGTCGACAACAACGGCAAGCCGCTCGCCGCCGGCCGCGAACTGGCCGAGGTGAAGACCGCGCTCGCCGAGCACGAGAAGACGCTCGTGCAGCAGCCCGACGACACCATCGCCGTCGCCTGGCGCCGCGCCCGCACGCAGCACGAGCGCGCCGGACTCACCGACTGGACGTTCGGCGACCTGCCGCCGCGGCTCGTGATCGCCGAGTCCGCCGGCGTGCCGGTGTGCGCGTTCCCCGGGCTCGTCGCCACCGGTCAGGCACAAGCGGCACTACGGCTTTTCACCGTCGAATCCGAGGCCCGCGCGGCGACGCCCGCCGGCGTGGCCGCGCTCGTCGAGGCGCAGCTCTCGAAGGAACTTGCCTGGCTCGAGCGCGATCTGCGCGACCTGCGCGAGCTCGGCCCCGCCGCCGTCGCGCTCATGCCGATGGAGCAGTGGCAGAACGAGGCGTTCGCCTGCGTCCGCACCTGGATCTGCGCGCAACCCGTGAGCCCGCTCACGCGCGAGGCGTTCGTGGTGCGTGTCGCCGCCGCGCGCGAGACGCTCAAGGGCATCGTCTGGAAACTGATCGACCCGCTGCGCGAGGCGCTCGCGCTGCGCACGGCGCTGCTCACGCACCCGCAGCCCTACGGCGGCATGGAGGCGGAGCTCGCGGCGTTGATCGGGCCCGGCTTCCTCGTGCGCACACCGTGGGCACAGCTGCCGCACCTGCCGCGTTACCTGAAGGCGATGAAGGCGCGCGCCGACCGCTGGCGCCAGGACCCCGGCAAGGACCACCGGCGCGCGCTGCAGGTCGCGCCGTGGGCGAAGACGGTGATCGAGCTCTCGAAAGGTTTCCCGCGCAACGCCGAACACGCCCGCCGGCTCGACGAGCTGCGTTGGCTGGTCGAGGAGTACCGCGTGAGCGTGTTCGCGCAGGAGCTCGGCACCGCCCAGCCGGTTTCCGAGAAGAAGCTGGAGCAGAAGCTCGGCGAGATCCGCGTCGCCGCGGCGCTCGTCGGCGGTGCGCCTCCGCCCGCGGCGCCAATCGTGAGGCCGCTCGCGCCCGCCCCGGGCAACCCGTTGGCGTCGCCCCACCCGCCCGCGAAGCCCGCCAAGCTCACCAGCTTCGGCGATCTTGGGCGCATGCTCGGGCGGTGAATCCCCATTCATGGGCCGGCGCACCGTCGACCATGGCCTGACCACAAACGGCCAAGCGTGTTCGAAATCGCCCTGTTCTCCGGCCTCGTGCGGCTTCTGCACGCCTGAAGACGGCCTTGGCACGACCACTGCTAAAGCTCACGTGCCTGTGCATAGCACGGGTTTTTGGGGTAAACATGGATGCTTCGCCGTGAGGCGAAGCGAGACAACAATGGGCCCGGCGTTAAGGGGTTTTCGCCGGGCCCTTTGCTTTTCGGACACCGGCCCACCCCCGCACCGTGCGAGCAAACCAGTCGGTCAGCTCTTCGGCTCGACCGGCACGGGCGCCGTGAGTGCGTCGATGAACCGTTTCATCGCCGGCGTGAGCACCCGGCCCTTCCGATGCAGGATCGCCAGCGGACGGGTGAAGGCCTTGCCCTTGAACGCCACCGACTTGAGCGTGCCTTGCGCGACTTCCTGCAACACCGTGGCCAGCGGCACGACCGCGACGCCGGCATCGATCTCGACCGCGCGTTTCACCGTCTCGATGTTGTCGAATTCCATCACCGTCTCGATCTCGAGCCGGTGGTCGCGGAGGATCGTGTCGACCGCCTTGCGCGTCGGGATGTCGGGATCGAACCCGATGAACTTGTGCCCCATCAATTGCTTCATCTCGATCTGGTCGAACTTCGCCAGCGGATGCTGCGGGTGCGTGATGAGGACGAGCTGGTCCTGCCGGAACGGGATGATCTCCACCTGCCGGACCTTCTGCGGAAACGCCACGAGGCCGAAATCCACCGAGTTGTGCAGGATATCCTCGTAGACGAGATTGGATCGGCGGTACTCGACGCGGCAGTTCACCGCGGGGAAGGTCTGGAGGAAGGCCTTGATGTACGGCGGCAACTCGTGGAGTCCGATCGAGTAGATCGTCGAGATGCGAATCGTGCCGCTGATGATCTTCTTCATCTCGAGCAACTCGCTCTGCAGCTTCTCGAAATGATTGAGGATGTCCTTGGACGTCTCGTAAACGCGCTGGCCTTCGCGCGTGAGCTGGAACTGTTTCTGGCTGCGGTCGATGAGCAGCGCCTTGAACTGCCGCTCCATCGAGCGCGCCTGCTGGCTCACCGCCGATTGCGTGATGCCATTGAGCTTGGCCGCTTTGGAGAAGCTTTTTGTCTCAACCAAATCTGCGAAGATCTTGAAGTTCTCAATTTGCATGGCGCGCCAAAGAATTATGGTGTGAATAATAGCGACTTATGAATAGGCAATCCCCGAGTAGGGCCCGTAATGAGCGCCATCGCCGCAACTTTTGAAACGGGCCTAGCCGGAGTCCGCGCCCGCATCGCCGCCGCCTGCGCCACCACCGGTCGTGCCCCCGCCTCCGTCCGCCTCCTGCCCGTCACGAAGAACCATCCGGCCGAGGCCGTCGCCCTCGCCCTCGCCGCCGGGTTTCCCGCCGTCGGCGAGAACCGCGTGCAGGAAGCCGTGACCAAGCAGGCCGCCTGCGCCGCGCTCGGCGTGACCGCGCGCTGGGAACTGATCGGCCACCTGCAATCCAACAAGGCGAAGCTCGCCGCCCGCCACTTCGACCGCATCCAGAGCGTCGAAAGCGTGAAGCTGCTCGACCTCCTCGACCGCGAGGCCGCCGCCGCCGGGCGCCTGCTCCCCATCCTCCTCCAGATCAACGCCGGCAACGACCCGGCGAAGTTCGGCGCCGAACCGGCCGACGCCCCCGCGATCCTTGAGCACGCCCTCGGCCGCCGCGCGCTCCGTGTCGAAGGCCTGATGACAATCGCGCCCCTCTCCGACGAGCCCGCCGTCGCTCACCGCACCTTCGCCAACCTCCGCGCCATCCGCGACGAGCTCGTGGCGCGCTTCGGCGTGGCCCTGCCGGAACTCTCGATGGGCATGACCGCCGACCTCGAAGCCGCAATCGCCGAAGGCAGCACCCTCCTACGCGTCGGCACCGCGCTCTTCGGCGAACGTCAGCCTGTACCCGCTGCGGTCTGACCGGCGCGCGCCGCAACTTCGCGCTCGTTCCGCCGGGGTTTCGCGACATCGTACCGACTTCCGGCATGCGCCCCGAAGACACGCTCACCCTCGACGACCTCGCCCGCTGGTCCGAACCCGGTACCAACCTCGCCGTGCTCGGCCACCCGGTGAAGCACTCGCTCTCGCCGCCCATGCACAACGCCGCGCTGCGGGCGATGGCCGCCCACGACGCCCGGTTCGCCTCGTGGCGCTACTGGAAGTTCGACATCCCGCCCGAGCGTCTCGCCGAGGCATTGCCGCTCTTCCACGCCCGCGGCTTCGCCGGCCTCAACCTCACCATCCCGCACAAGGTTCTCGCGCTCGACCTCATCGCCGAAGTGGCGCCCGCCGCGCGCGATATCGGCGCCGTCAACACCCTCCGCCATACTCCGACCGGGTATGAAGGCTTCAATACCGACGGCTACGGCATGGCCGCCGCCATCGCCCAGGACCTCGGCCGCCCGCTCGCCGGCGCCGACGTGATCCTGCTCGGCGCCGGCGGGGCCGCACGCGGGGCCGCGGTCGAATGCCTGCGCCAGGAATGCCGCTCGCTTTGGATCGGCAACCGCAGCCGCGGCACGCTCGACGCGCTCCTCCACCAGATCCGGCCGCTCGCCGGCGGCGCGACCGTCCGCGATTTCCTCCTCGGCGAACCGCCGCCCGATCTGCCCACCGGCGCGCTCCTCATCAACGCCACCTCCGCCGGCCTCAACGCCGACGAGCCGCCGCCCATCGACCTCCCGTCCTGGCCGCGGCCGGCCTGCGTCTTCGACATGGTCTACAACCCGGCGCGCCCTCCGCTGCTCCTCGCCGCCGAGCAGCTCGGCCTGCCCAACGCCAACGGGCTGGCCATGCTCGTCCACCAAGGAGCGCGCGCCCTCGGTCTGTGGACCGGCGCTGCCGTACCCGCCGAGGTGATGCACTTGGCCGCCATCACCGCCCTCAACCTCCGCTCATGATCACTCTCGACGAACTCCGCCTCATCCACGCCGCCTTCCCTTGGTTCTTTCCCGCGGCGGCCGGCGTCTTCGGTGCCTGCATCGGGAGTTTTCTCAACGTCTGCATCTACCGAATACCCGCCGGCAAGTCCGTCATCCGCCCGGGCTCGCATTGTGCCTGCGGGCAACCGGTGCGATGGCACGACAATATCCCGATCCTGAGCTGGCTCGTCCTGCGCGGCCGTGCCCGCTGCTGCGGCCGGCCGTTCAGCGTGCGCTACCCGGCGGTCGAGCTGCTCACTGCCCTGCTCTTCCTCGCCTGCGCCCTGCTTTTCCCGCCCGGCAAGGCGGTGTGCGCGATGATCTTCGTCTCGTTGCTGGTCCTCGGCTCGTTCGTCGACATCGACCACATGATCATCCCCGACCGTTGCACGATCGGCGGCGCGGTGGTCGGCGTGCTGCTCGCGCTCGCGATGCCCGGGCTTCACGGCCACGCCGCCTCGCCCGCGCTCGACCCGCTCCTCGGATTCATGCTCGCCGCCCTGCAATCGGGCATCGATGCCGTCCTCGGCCTCTTCGTCGGCTCCGCGCTCGTTCTCTGGATCGGCCTGCTGGCCGAGAAGATCTTGCGCAAGGAGGCGATGGGCTTCGGTGATGTGAAACTCCTCGGTTGCATCGGCGCCTTTGTCGGCTGGAAGGGCGCGGTCTTCGCCGTCTTCGGCGGCGCCGTCCTCGGCGTGGTCGCCACCGTTCTCTGGCTGCCGTTCTCGCACCGGAGTCCGAACTCCGGTGACACGGCGACGGACGCCACCCCGGCCCCCGCCACGACGCCGCAGTCCGCAACTGTGAACGCGGAAGGCGAGGAACCGGCCGGCGAAGCCTCGCCCGGCCTCATGGGCATGCCCGTTCCGTTCGGACCGATGCTCTCCGCCGCCGGCCTGCTCTACCTGCTCTGGCTGCGCCCACTCGTGGACTCGTACTTCGCCGAAATCACCTCCGTCCTCCGCCAGCTCGGCGGGTGAGGCGTGATTACGCAGGCCAGTGTCGAGCGTCGATGAGCTGGAAGCGGGGG
>JAEXPL010000253.1 GCA_023446865.1 Verrucomicrobiota bacterium
CCGGCCTTCCGAGTCGACCCCGCCTACGCCGCCCTTCCGCGACCGGTCGGAGACCGGCCCTCCAGCGCCTCGCTCGCACAAAGAGTGCCCGAATGCCGCGAGCACCACGCCCGCCACCGCGAGCGCCAGCCACCAGCCGCCGCCCCAGCCCGCTGGCAACGCCCGCGCCAAGCCGAAGCCGCCCATCGTCGGCAGCAACAGCCACAACACCGGCGCCCGATGCCCTAGACTCCGCTCCATCCGTCGCTCCGTTCTCCCCCTACATTAGGCTCTCCTTCGTTTCCTACGTTCTCTTCTGTCGTCCGAAAGAATTCGTCCCCGCGACTCCGCGCTACACCAGATGCGCGATGAACTTCCGCCCGCCCACGGCGGCTCCGCGCTCCATGCCGCGCCGGAGGTAATCGCGCCCGGCCGCCACCGCCTCGGTCAGCGACCGCCCCAGCGCCAGCTGCGCCGCGATCGCCGAGCTCAGCGTGCAACCGCTGCCATGCGTGTCCACCCCGCCAATGCGGGCGGCGATCCAGCGCTCCGTGCGGCCGTCCGGGGTCGCGAGCACATCCACCAGCTCGTCGCCACCGAGGTGCCCGCCCTTCAGGAGAAACGGCACGCCGAAGCGTCGCGCCAGCTCCAGCGCGCCGGCCTGCATCGCCGCTTCGTCGGCCGGACGCCGCCCCAGCAGCACCGCGGCCTCGTCGAGGTTCGGCGTCACCAGCGCCGCCAGCGGCAGGAGCTGTTCGCGCACCGCCGCCACGGCCTCCGGCTGCAGCAACGTCGCCCCGCTCGTGGCGACCATCACCGGGTCGACCACCGCCGGCACCGCCCGGTGCTCGCGCAGCAACGCGACCACGGCGCCGATGATCGGCGCGTTGAAGAGCATGCCCGTCTTCACCGCCCGCACCCCGAAGAAACGGAAGACCTGTCGCGCCTGTTCGGCGACAAACTCCGGCGCGATCGCCGTCACGCCGCTCACGCCGTCCGGATTCTGTGCCGTGAGGCAGGTGATCGCCGTCGTGCCGAACACCCCGTTGGCCGCGAACGTGAGCAGATCGGCCTGCACACCCGCCCCGCCCCCGCTGTCGGAGCCGGCGATCGAGAGCGCGACGGGAAGTTCGTCCATGCAACCGAGCTTGCCGGCCCGCCGGTCGGGGCAAAACACTTTTCTCGCTCTCCGGTGCCCGGCCACCCAGCGTCACCTTGGTTCTCCTCCCTGAACCGCCTTCCCCGCATGAACGCCCTCCGCCTGCTCGCCGCTCTCCTGCTCTGCGCCGCCACCCTCGCCGCCGAGCCTGCGCGCTACGTTATCCACATCAGTGTCGACGGTCTCCGCCCCGACGCCGTCACCGCGCTGCCGGCCGCCGCGTTGCCCAACTTCCACCGGCTGCGCCTCCAGGGCGCCGGCACCGACAACGCCCGCTGCGACTTCGACTTCTCCATCACCCTCCCCAACCACACCACCCAGCTCACCGGCCGCGCCATCACCGGCCCCGCCGGCCACAACTGGTCCAGCAACACCGACCCCGCGCCGGGCCAGACGCTCGCCACCAACAAGGGAGCCTACATCGCCGGCGTGTTCGACGTCGCCCACGACCACGGCCTCCGCACCGCCGCCTACGTGAGCAAGAGCAAGTTCGCCCTCTTCGCCGTCAGCTGGGACGCCGTCAACGGCGCACCCGACACGACCGGCCCTGACAACGGTCGCAACAAGATCGACCTCTTCCGCCACGACGGGAACACCGCCGCCCTCGTCGCCCAGCTCGCCGCCGACCAGCGCGCCCAGCCGGCCCACTACGTCTTCCTCCACCTCACCGATCTCGATTCCGTCGGCCACGCACTCGGCTGGGACCCGCCTCCGGGCAGTCCCTACAGCAACGCCCTCCTCCGCATCGACAGCGAACTCGGCGTGCTCTTCCGCCTCGTCGACGAGACGCCCTTCCTCGCCGGCCGCACCGCCATCGTCCTCACCTCCGACCACGGCGGCACCGAGAAGAACCACAGCGACGCGACCCTCGCCGTCGACTACACGATCCCCTTCTACGTCTGGGGCCCGGGCGTGACCGGCGGCGCCGATCTCTACGCGCTCAACCCGTCGACCCGCGCGAACCCCGGCACCGGCCGCCCCGGCTACGACACCGCCCCGCAACCCGTCCGCAACGGCGAAGCCGGCAACGTGTCCCTCCAACTCCTCGGCCTCGGCCCGATCCCCGGCTCCACCATCGGCACCGCGCAGGACCTCGCCGTCGGCCGGTAGACGGAGCGCGGTGGCAAGGCACCAGAGACATCTCGCTCCGATCGGTTCCCACCACAGCGCTCCCCGTTCCCTCGGCCGCAAAGCGGCACGCCAACACAGGAAAGTCCACGCCGCCTACCTGTCGCAACCCGGCGTAAGCTGAGATTTCGCCTCCGGTTGCTCGAGTACCTCGATCGCTCTCTCAAGGTACTCGTCGCGCCCCTCCCGCACTGCGCGCAGCGTGCGCGACACCGGAAGATCAGGCGCATATCCAACCGCGTAGAGCGGCGAGCGGTCGTGCTTCCGCACGTCCATTCCCGTCCACATGACCCGCAAGCCGCCCGGCAGCAGAATGAAGTTGGCGTTGCCATTGCACCCGCCGGACTGGGCCCCCACGAGCGTCGCGAGCCGGAAATTCGCGATCATCGCCAGACAAGTCTCGCCGTAGCTCACCACGCCTGGATCGGTGATGAAGACTATCCGACCGGTGAACTTTGGTGACTTTGGCTGCACCGGCCACGAGGTCTCCGTCCAAGTCCAGCCCTCACGATCCGGTGCGGAGATCTGAGGTATGCGCATCAGTGACGACTGAATCGCGCCATCGATCAAGTGCGGGATGATGTCGGCCGAAGGCTGTAGGTCACGGGAGTGTCGTTCGCCGCGATACCGACCGTCGGAACGCCAATCGAAAATCACCCCGCGTGCGCCAGCCAACTGCGGCAATCGTGCCTCGTATTCCCCAGAAGTGAGCGCAAACAAGTTCACATAGAAGATTCCCGGCCGGACCTCCGCGATCCCCGGAAACGAGAAGTCGCCCACCGCCTTGAAGAAGTACCCGCAGCGATTGGCGCGGCGGGGCAACTCCACGACGAGTCGGCCACCATCGCGCTCGATCTCCAGTCGCGCGATGGTCTCCGCGGTTCCCTCGCCAAATTGGTGCAGCGCACGGAACCGCCGCAACTGAGGTGACCCCGGGGTGCCGCGCTCGCGCTCCTGCAGTACGTCGATCGCCTCGCAACCGTCGACGGTAAGGACGATATCGCCAACCTGCAGCGGGGCGTCGTCCCTGACACCGACCACGACGATCCGTCCCTCGACATACGCGACCTTGATCGGCAGCCCGCCGTCGTTGGTCTCTTCTGCAAACACAAAACCGTGCCCATCCAGCGACGGCGCAATCATCTCCATCAGCGTGCGGCGGTACTCGGCGGCGGTCGTGGCGATCAACGCACGGCGGAGCGCCGGGCGCAAGGTCTCCTCCCAGCGCACCCCGGCAGCATCGAGATACGGGTGGAAATGCTGGAAGATGTTCCAAGCCGCCACGACACCGGCCACCCGAACCCGCCAATCGGAAGGCGTGAGCGCGCCGACGTCGATCGCCGCAAGTCTCGCTTGCAGTTCAGCGAACTCCCTCGAGGTCGCACCTGCCGTGCCTCCGTCCGAACTCAGCGGCAGGGCCAAGGGCAAACGAAGCGACACCCCAGGAGCAACCTCCTTGCCTACCGGCGGCGGCGCCACGCTCTGCGGGAACAGCGCAGCGCGGGCGCCGTCAACTACTCCTGTGATCACCCGACGCTGGCGGTAGGGACCGGGCTGATCCGAGAGCCTGATTCCAACATACTGCCAGTATGTCAGCGGAACACCCTCCGGGAGCGGACGGGAGGAGGCACCCACGTCGCCACCTACCCCGCTGGTCGAATTCAGCCGCATCTCCGGTGCGATCGGCTGGAACAACCGCAGCAACGACCGCCGCAACGCCTCCGGATCTGTCGCGTCGCGCACGATCTCCGCGCCGAGCACGCCGATCTTGTCCCAGTCGACGGCTGCAGCCTGGTCGCTTGGATGGAAGAAACGCACGTAGCCGTAGACCCGCGCGAAGACCGCGAGATTCTCCATCACTCGATCCTCGCCCTCGGGACCTTCGCCGGCAGACGCCGTAGCGGCAAACAACACAGGGGCGAGAGCGAACGCCACGAACACGCGAAGATGTGACATGGGGAAGTGAAGGTCCGATGTGAGTCGACTCTGCCGGAACGCCCAGGTTCCGTCCACGTCACAACTGTTCCAGTCCGCACGGAAGGCGGCGGTTCACCCACCAACGCCGGCCTCCGGCATGCGCTCCCCGTGGGTCCGGTCTCCGGCCCGGACACATCCGACTCCAGCCATGGACAACGGCTCACGTGCTCCAGCGTCCAGTCGGGACTGGACCTCGCCGTCGGCCGCTGAGCGCGCCTCAGCCCAGCTTCGCTTCGCGCTCCGTCAGCGGACGGATGCACAGCGCACCCAGCACGCCGCAGGTGAAGCCGCCGATGTGTGCCCACCAGTTGATGCCGCCCAGCGGCACGAGCCGAGCCGCCGACTCCACGGCGCCAAGCCACTGCGTGGCGATCCAGAACAACAGGTAGGCCACCGCGGGCACCTTGATCGGCAGCGGGATGATCACGATCGGCACCAGCAACGACACCCGCGACCGCCAGCACCAGACCAGATAGGCGCCCATGATGCCGGAGATCGCGCCTGAGGCGCCCACCGAGGGCAGGACGCTGCCGCTCGCGGTGAACGCGTGCATCATCGATCCCGCCACCCCGCACGCGAGATAGAACCCGAGATAGAGCACGCGACCGAGCCGGTCCTCCACGTTGTCGCCGAAGATCCACAACGCCCACAGGTTGCCGATCAGGTGCAGCCAGCCGCTGTGGAGAAACTTGCTGGAGAACAGCGTCGCCACCGCGTGCCGCAGCGCGGGCTTGTCGCCCTGGCGCCAAGCGGCCGCAAAATCGGCGGGCACGAAACCCCACTCGCGAAACACGCGCCGCAGCCCGGTCTCGCCGAGCCGCTGTTCCCACCAGAACACCAGCCCGCACACGACGATGATCAGCACCGTCACCAGCGGGAAACGCCACCGCTCCTCCGAGTCCTTCAGCAGCAACATGCGGCGACAACAGCGCCCCGCGCCCGGGCTGTCGAGAACACGGCCGCTCCAATCACCTCCAGAGTTTCCAGACGCAGCAACATCGGATCCCGGCGCCCCCGATTCCGCCGAGCCGCACGACGGGGCCACCGCGCGATGACGACAGCGGCTCCTCCAGCCGCCCGGACCGGGCGCGGTGCGCGCGGCACGTCAGGCCTGGTTCGCGCCCTTTCCAGCCGTCGCTCCGGTCATGAGCGGCAGGTAGACGCAGAAGGTGCTGCCGCGGCCGGGCTGGCTTTCCACCGTCACAACGCCCTCGAGCGAGCGCACGATGCCAAGGACAACGGCCAGTCCCATTCCACGCCCGGGAAACTTGCTCGAGAAGAACGGATCGAAAATCTTGTCGATGTCCGCCTCGAGGATACCGCAACCGCCATCCGTGACCGCCACACAGGCGTGCGCCGACGCGGACGGGTGGGAGTCGACCGGAAACCGATGCGCGGAGGGAATCTCGCCGGCCGCGACCGTCGCCACCCGCAGACGGACGACTCCAGCAGCCGAGCCCATCGACTCTCCGGCGTTTGCGACCAGATTTGTCATCACGACCTGGAGCTGACGAGGGTCGGCCGCGATGATCGGGCCGGAGGCCGGCAGTTCGCACTCCAGCGCAACGTGCGGCGGCAGGACCGCCCGCAGCGCGTCGACCGCCTGCGCCGCCGCTTGCGCGAGGTCGAGAGCGACCCGATGGTCGGTCGATTGGCCGAGGTAGGTGAGCATCAGGCGGCTCATTTCTGCCGCCTTCCGGGCCGCGAGGGTTGCCGCCTGCAGCGACTCCGCCGCCGCAGTTCCTCCCGGGAGTTCGCTCGCCACGATCTCCAACCCCATCAGGACGGATTGGAGTTGGTTGTTGAAGTGGTGCGCGACGGCACCGGCCATCCGCCCAAGCGACTCGCTCTTCTGCAGCTGGCGGTTCTGCGCCTCGAGCCGGCGCTGCTCGGCCTCGGCCCGCTTGCGTTGGCTGATGTCGCGCACGATCACGACCATGCCGGTCGGGCCGCCCACGGAATCGCGGATGAAGTCGCCATTCACCTCGATGTCGAAGGTGCTGCCGTCGGCGCGGAGACCGAGGTATTCCTCCGGCCCCGAGCTGATCCCCTGCAACCGGGCGTGCACCTGGGCCATCGCGCGTTGCCGGTGCTCCGGAACGAGAAACTCGGTGACATGGCGGCCCAAGCCCTCCGCATCCTCGTTGTACCCGAAGATCGCCCGCGCTGCGGGCGAAAGCATGATGATGCGCCCCTCGCGGTCGGTGATGGTGATGTCGTCCGGCGAGGCATTGAGGATCGAGCGGTAGAGCTCTTCGCTCTGCCGCAACGCGATGGCGGTCTGCCCGCGGTCGGCCACCTCCTGCGCCAGCTGCTCGTTGGTTCGCCGCAACTGGGCGTTGGCCTCCGCGAGCTGCGCCGTGCGCTCGGCGACGAGCTCCTCCAGTGCGCGGTTTCGCTCAACCAAGGTCTTCAACGGATAGACCTCCCCGTCCTGCACGAGGTTGTAGGGAATCGAAATGCTGCTGTGCACGATCTTCCAGCCCGCCGCCTCCCGTCGGAATATGAGCACCAGCCGGGCCGTCTCGCGCGCCAGGACGTGATCCTTGATGGGCAGGTGGATCGTGAAGAAACTCGTCGCGACCGCGACGTCGTCCGTCAGCGACTGAAGGGCGACATCCCTGAGCTCGAGGCGCAACGGCTCCTTCACCTGCGCGAAATCCTGCCGGGTGATCGCGACCCACTCGGCAAGGTCCTTCACCAGAAAGGCTCCGCCACCGGTGAAGCCGGAGAAGTTCGCGCTGAACCACTCGGTCAGGCGGTCGTCGCGGGTGGCGTACATCCGCAGGTAATCGTCGAGCAGTTGGCGGATCGGACCGTGCATCGAGAACGGGAAAGTCGGCTGGGGGGAACTGGTGGGCGTGGGCTTGTCAGTATAGGTCGGCCCATCTGCTCCGAACTTGATCGGTGTGGGCGGACGGAGCGGCGCACGCGGACGCCGTCCGGGGCTGTTCACTGGCTTCCGCACCGAAGGTGGCAACACCCATCGTCGGCGGACAATCTCCGCGCCAACGGCCTACCGCGAACTTTACCCTAGCGGAACCGCGCCACACGGTCCGTGCCCCTCGCACGCCCCAGCGCACGCTTCACAACTGCGGGAAACCCTGCCATCGCTCTTGCCGTGCC
>JAEXPL010000265.1 GCA_023446865.1 Verrucomicrobiota bacterium
TTCCCTACGGGAACAAGTTCATCATCCCCGCCGGCGGGAAGGTCTCCCTCATGCAGACCCTCGGCGGCAGCTTCACGATCATGGGCGACTTCGGCATGGCCCGCCTCGACGGCCAGTACGCCGACGCCATCGGAGAACAGGCCCAGGCCTCCGATCTCGCCCACGCCAAGGTCGGTACCGACGGCGCGCCCGACCAGGAACTGCTCTGGGGCCAGTTGCGCAGCGTCTACGATCCCGAGATCCCGGTGAACATCGTCGATCTCGGCCTCGTCTACTCGCTCGACGTGACCAAGCGCGAAGCCGGCGGCCACAAGGTCGACGTCGCCATGACGCTCACCGCCCCCGGTTGCGGCATGGGGCCGGCCATCGCCGAGGATGCGAAGTCGAAGCTCATGCAGGTCCCCGGTGTCGACGAAGCCGATGTGCGCATCGTCTGGGAGCCGGTCTGGAACCAGAACATGATCTCCGAAGAAGGTAAGATGAAGCTCGGGCTGATCTGAGGCTTCAGCGACGGCGCAGCGCGGGCGCGTCCAACTCCGCGCTCTCGCTTGGTGACGCCCGCCGCGGCGAGCCGCAAACTCGTCGCCAAAACACTTGCCTCAGCCCGGCGACAGTGTTCTCTCGCCCTCTCGCAAACGCGCGCTCCGCCGGGATAGCTCAGTGGTAGAGCAACGGTTTCGTAAACCGTAGGTCGTGGGTTCAAATCCCATTCCCGGCTCCAGCGCCAAAACCGCGTTTGCTCCTCAGCGCTGAGTCGCGATCTGCATGCGCTTGCGGTAGGATCCGGGCGGCTCGCCCGCGATCCGTTTGAATACCACGCAAAGGTACTCGACATGCTCGAAGCCGGTGAGGTCGGCGATCTCCTTCAGGGGCAGATCGGTCTCGACCAACAGCTGCCGGATGCGGGCCACCTGCACTCGCCGGATCTCCGCCTGCGGCGAGCGCCCGATGAAACGGCGGAACTTCTTCTCCAGGAGGCTGCGCGAGGTGAACGAATGTTTGAGCACCTCGTCCACCGAGACGCCCCGGCAGGCATGCTCGCGTATGTAGGCCAAGGCGGTCGCCACCGTCTTGTCGTCGATGGCCGTGATGTCGGTCGAGTGCCGGGTCACCACGCCGAGCCCCTCGATCCGTTGGTCCATCGACTCCACGGGCCGACCGGACATGAGTCGCGCGAGGCAATCCGCAGCGTGGTAGCCGGCTTGGAAACCGTTGGTCGCGACGCTGGAGAGCGGCGGGGTGGTCAGCTCGCAGCGCACCGTGTCGTTGTTGATGCCCAGCACCGCCACATCCTCGGGCACCTGCAGCCCCACGTGGTGCGCCGCATAGATCACCTGCTGCGCCCGATAGTCGTTGCAGGCCAGCAACGCAGTGGGGCGCGGCAACCCGCCGAGCCATACGCCGAGCGAGGCGAGGTTACGGGTGTCCCACGAAGGCAGCGGGTCCTCGGAATAGGAGATATCGTACACCTGGCAGTCGTGCCCCGCGAGCCTCAGCGCCTCCAAGAATCCATCACGACGCTCGGCCGCCCAACCGCAGTTGGCGTAGCCGCAGAAGGCGAACGAGCGGAAGCCGCGTTCCAGAAAATGCCCGGCCGCCAGCTTCCCCAGGCCGCGGTTGTCGGGCCGGATCTTCGGGACACCGGGAATCGGTGGAGAGTCGTTCAAGTCCACGAGCGGAATGCCGAGCTCGCGGCAGGTCCGGGCAAACTCCGGCGTCGTGTGCCGGCTGATGATCCCCTTCCAGGCCCGGCTGCGCAGCCACTGCGGGTCGAACTCGGCGCGGCCCTCGTCGTCGTGAAACGGCTCCCAGATGCGGTGCGTGCGCTCGAAATGAAGGATCCCCTTGAGCATCGAGATGCTCTCCTCGTAACGCATCTCGAAGACGAACATCACATGGGGCTTCATGGCTCCTCCAGATCTGCCGAACGATGCCGGGGCGGCGCCAGCGCGAAATACCGTCGCGCCGGCTGTCACCATGATCCCAGCGCGGCGCATCGGGCCCGCGCCCCGGCTCACTTCCGCTTGTTCATCGCCGCACTGAACCAGTCGCCGGTAAGCGACTGCTGCGACGCCGGCTTGCCGCCGAAACTGCCGCCACCGCCGCCCGGGCGCGCGCCACCGGGGCCGCCGGGGCGATTGCTCCCGGGACCAGTGCGCGGACCACCCTGCCCGCCCGGACCGGCCGGCGTGCGCGGACCGATCTGCGGGTTGCTGCGCATCGAGAGCGCGATGCGGTTGCGCGCCAGATCCACCTCGGTGACGGTCACCATCACCTTCTGCTGCGGCTTCACGACCGCGGCGGGGTCCTGCACGAAACTGTCGGCCAGCTGCGACACATGGACGAGCCCGTCCTGATGCACACCGATGTCCACGAACGCCCCGAACGCGGTCACATTCGTCACGATGCCGGGCAGCTTCATACCGGGCTTGAGGTCCTCGGGCTTGTGCACGCCCTCGTCGAATTTGAACGCCTCGAACTGCTTGCGCGGATCGCGGCCGGGCTTCGCGAGCTCGGCCAGGATGTCCTTGAGCGTCGGGAGACCGACCTTTTCGGTCACGTAGTTCTCCGGCTTGATCTTGGCGCGCAGCAGACCGTCGCGCACGAGGTCGGCCACGGTCACGCCGAGGTCGGCGGCCATCTTCTCGACGATGGCATAACTTTCCGGATGCACCGCGGAGGCGTCGAGCGGGTTGGCGGCGTCGCGGATGCGCAGAAAGCCAGCCGCCTGCTCGAAGGCCTTCGGCCCGAGGCGCGGTACCTCCAGCAGCTCGGCGCGCGAGGCGAAGGCGCCCTTCTCGTTGCGCCGCGCCACGATGGCCGCGGCGGTGGCGGCGTTGAGACCGGACACGTAGCTGAGGAGCTGCTTGGATGCGGTGTTCACCTCCACGCCCACGCCGTTCACGCTCGAGATGACCACGTCGTCGAGCGAGCGCTTGAGCGCGGGCTGGTCGACGTCGTGCTGGTACTGGCCGACACCGATCGACTTCGGGTCGAGCTTCACCAGCTCGGCCAGCGGATCCATCAAGCGGCGACCGATCGAGACGGCGCCGCGCACGGTGATGTCGTGGTCGGGGAACTCCTCGCGGGCGACCTCGCTCGCGGAGTAGATCGACGCGCCGGACTCGTTGACCATGACGACGGCGATGTTGCCGGCCAGGCCGCACGCGCGCACGAACGCCTCGGTCTCGCGCCCGGCTGTGCCGTTGCCGATGGCGATGGCCTCGATTTGGAAGAGCTTCACGAAACCGAGCAGCTTGTCCTTCGCCTCGGTCGGGTG
>JAEXPL010000269.1 GCA_023446865.1 Verrucomicrobiota bacterium
CTCCGTCGAACGCGTCTGGGTCGAGTGGGAAAAATGGGCCGCCCACTCCCGCCGCCCTTCCCTCGGTCTGCAGGTCCTGGCCGAGACCGGCTGGCTCGCGCACTTCCCCGAGGTCGCCGCGCTCGCCGGCACGCCGCAGGATCCCGAATGGCACCCCGAGGGCGACGTCTTCACGCACACGGCGATCTGCTGCGACGCCCTCGCCGCCCTGCCCGAGTGGCTGGCGCTCGACGCCAACCCGCGCCGCGACCTGATGTTCGCGATCCTCGCGCACGATTTCGGCAAACCCGCCACCACGCGCCAGGAGGAGAAACGCGGCCGCCTGCGCTGGGTCAGCCCCGACCACGACAACGCCGGCGGCCCGCTCGCCGACGCCTTCCTCGCCCGTCTCGGTTCGCCGCTCGACCTCCGCCCGCTCGTCCGCGCCCTAGTCGAGAATCACTTCGCCCACCTCGGCTGGCCCGCCGACGAAACCCCGGGAGCGCCGTTCCTGCGCCGCCTCGCCCGCCGCCTCGCGCCCGCGACGATCGAGCAACTCCTCCTCATCCTCCGCGCCGATCACCTCGGCCGTCCGCCGCGCATCGACCCCGCCACGGAGCAACGCATCGCACAACTCGCCAACGCCGCCCGCGCCCTCGCCATCGCCGACGCGGCGCCCAAGCCGCTCCTGCTCGGCCGCCACCTCGTCGCCGCCGGACTGCCACCAAGCCCCCACTACCGCGCCATCCTCGCCGCCGCCTACGAAGCCCAGCTCGACGGCGCCTTCACCGACGAACCCGGCGCCACCGCCTGGCTCGCGCAGCATCTCGACCGGCCACCGGCAGCCGACCACCGCTAACCGTCCACCGCCATGCGCGTCCTCGTCGCCTTCGACAAGTTCAAGGATTCGCTCTCGGCGCCCGAGGCCTGCCGGCTCGCGGCCGACACGCTTCGGGCGGCACACCCCGACTGGGAGATCGACTCCGCCCCGCTCGCCGACGGAGGCGACGGCTTCGCGACGATCCTGACCGAAGCGATCGGTGGCGAGATGGTTACCGCCCGTGTCGTCGGCCCGCTCGGCGAGCCGCGCACCGCCGCCTTCGGTCTGGCGCGCTGGGAACAGGTTCCCGCCGCCGCCCGCGAACGTCTCGCGCTGCCCGCGCTCCGCGGAACGGATACCGTGGCCATCGTCGAGATGGCCGCCGCCAGCGGCCTCGCCCTCGTCCCGCCCGCCGACCGCTCCCCGTGGCGCACCTCCAGCTACGGCACCGGCCAGCTCCTCGCCGCCGCGACCCAACGCGGCGCCCGCACGCTGTTGCTCGGCGGCGGCGGCAGCGCCACCCACGACCTCGGACTCGGCGCGCTCGGCGCCCTGGGGCTGCGTTTCCTCGACGAGCGCGGCTCACCGCTCTTTCCGCCGACCACCGCCGCTTGGGAGCACATCGTCCGCCTCGCCGGCCACGTGCCCGCCGCCTTCCCGCCGCTGCGGATCGCGTGCGATGTCGCCAACCCGCTGCTCGGCCCCACCGGCGCCGCCGCGACCTACGCGCCGCAGAAAGGCCTCGCGCCCGCCGACCTGCCCGCGCTCGAAAACGCCACCGCGCGCATGGCCGCCCTCCTCTCCGCCCACTGCGCGCAACCGCCCGCGCTCGCCACGCTTCCCGGCGCCGGAGCCGCCGGTGGCATCGCCTTCGGCCTCATGACCGCCGCCCGCGCCCAACTCGTTCCCGGCTGGGCGCTGGTCCACGACTGGCTCGATCTCGACCGCCGCCTCGCCGCCGCCGACCTCGTGCTCACCGGCGAAGGCCGCTTCGACACCACCTCGCTCTCCGGCAAGGGCCCGGGCGCGCTCGTCGTCACCGCGGCAGCGGCCGGCAAACGCACCGTCGTCCTCGCCGGCTCGCTCGGCGAACTCCCCGCCGGCGCCCTGCCGCGCGGCGCCGAGGGCCGAGCCATTTCGCCGCCGGACCTCCCACTCGCCGAAGCGCTCGCCCGCGCCCCCGAACTGCTCGCCGCCGCGGTCCGCCGGCATCTCAGGCACGCCGCCTGACGCACAACACGACCGCCGGCCGGTTTCGACTCGACGCCTTCGCGCCCCCTCCAAGAGTAGCCGCCCATGTTTCCCCCGGCCGCGCGCCCGTTGTTCTGTCTCCGAATCCTGGCCACACTGGGCCTCGCCCTGTGCGGTTTCAGCTGTTCGGAAGTGCACCCCAAAGCGGCGCGACCGACCCCGGCCGCCCCGCCGCTCGCCTCGGTCATCACGCCCCGGGCGGAGACGCGCGTTTTCCCGGTCATGCTCGGCATCGACGTGCTGGAGGCCGACGGTTTCGCCGCCGTCCGCGGCAAACGCATCGGGCTCCTCACCCACCCCGCCGGCGTAAACCGCCGCGGCGTGAGCACCATCGACATCCTCCGTCGCGCCACCGGCGTGAAGCTCGTTGCGCTCTATGGTGTCGAACACGGCATCGACGGCTCGATCTCCGCCAGCCGGAACTACCAGGACTCCGTCCATCCCGGCACCGGCCTGCCGATCTTTTCCCTCTACAACGGCAAGTCCCGGAAACCCACACCCACCCAGCTCAAGGGCATCGACGCCCTCGTCATTGACCTGCAGGACATCGGCACCCGCAGCTACACCTTCGTCAGCGCGATGAAGGTCTGCCTCGAGGCCTGTTTCGAGAACAACAAGGAAGTCATCATCCTCGACCGGCCCAACCCCCTCGGCGGCCTCAAGGTCGACGGCCCCCCGCTCGACGCCGACCTCATGAGCTATGTCGGCGCATTCCGTGTGCCCTACGTCCACGGACTCACCATCGGCGAGCTCGCGATTGTGGCCAAGAACACCCCCGGCGTCCTCAGCGTCCCCGAGTCCGTGCGCACCAAAGGGCGCCTCACCGTCATCGCGATGAAGGGTTGGCACCGCTCCATGCGCTGGCCCGAGACCGGCCTGACCTTCGTGCCCACCTCGCCCTACGTGCGCAACTTCGGAGCCGCCGCCGGCTACGCCATGACCGGCCTTGGCTGCGAAATCGGCGGCTTCCAGCACGGCGTCGGCACCGGGTATCCGTTCCGCACTCTCTCCTTCCCGAAACGAAGCCCCGAGGAGCTCAAGCGCGCCCTCGACGCCCTCCGCCTGCCCGGCGTCTCCTTCAGCGTCATTGGTACCGTCGACTCCAACGGCAAACCCATGCGCGGCGTCTACACCGAGATCACCGACTGGAACGCCTGGCGTCCCACCGAGCTCAGCCTCCACATGATGCAGCTCGCCGCCGCGTGGAGCCCGCGCAACCCCTTCGCCGCCGCCTCCACCACGGACGCCGACCTCTTCCGCAAACACACCGGCTCCCGCGCCCTCTGGCAGGCCCTCGTGCGCGACGGCGCCAAGACCAACGTCGCCGCCCTGCACGAGCAATGGCGCCAACGCGCCCTCGCCTACCAGCAGCAGACCCGCCGCTTCTGGCTCTACCAGCCCTGACCGCGGGGCACGGCTCGCCGGTCCCCTGGGCGGGCCCATCGCCGAGCTTGCGCCGCGCCCGGCCGTTCTGCTTCCTCGCCCGATGGACTATCGCACCAAGGCGGAATTCTTCATTCGCGGCATCACCGGCGGCTTCATCGACGCGGCCGAAGTCATCGCGTGGTCGGACGAAATCATCGTCTCCGCCCCGAAGACCGAGGATTGGATGGTCGAGATTTCCTCCTGCGGCCCCGACGAGCGCCTGAAGATTCTCGGCCTGCTCAACACCGTCAAAGGCACCGTCGACGAGGCCGCCCTCGCCGAGATGCTCAAGGCCCGCCAGTAACCGCCGGCGCCACCGCGCGCCGACCGCAGCTTCCATCGCGTCGCGACTTGGGCGGAGGCAGAGAAGTCGTCGCCGGCCGCGGCGAGGCCGGCACCCTCGGCCGGAAGCAACGCCCCGGTCAACAGCGGGCGGCAAACAGCCCTAGACGTCGCGACGCTCCCGCGTATCCTCCCGCTCGCCGGCCCGCCGTCCGCCCACATCGGCAGCGCACCGCATCCTTGCGTCTCCGCCGACCATGCGCCGCCCGCCCGCCCCTGCCTTCGACGTCTGCCTGCTGCACACCGGAGCCGACTCCGCCGCAGTCGACGCCCTGCGCGCCCAACTCGCGGCCCGGGGGTTCACCGTCGCTCCCGATCCGGGCAAAACACCGCCGCCCCTTGAGCAGCGCTGCCGCGCCGCTCGTAGCATCCTCGTGGTTACCGGAAGCGACGGCGCCGGCCCCTGGGAGAAACCCGCGGTCCTCGCCGCCCTCCGGCGGGCCGCCGGCGACGCCACAACCGCACAACCGGTGATCCCCATCCTGCTCGCCGGCGCCGCCCGCCCGCAGCTGCCGCCGCTCGTGTGCAACCGCGCGTGGATCGACTTCGACGACTCCGCTCCCGGCGCCGCGCTCGACTGCCTCGTTGCCGGGATCACCGGCCGCAGCCGACCGCGCCGCGCCCGCAGCGAGAGTGCTCGCCCGACCGTCCCCGACAACCGCCTCGCGTTTCCCGGCGGAGGGGCCGCCACGGCTCCGCCCGATCACGAACCGCCGCCGCTCCTGCTCGAGGAGATCCTGCCCGGCGCCTGGCAGGTGCGCATCCAGACGCCGTTCGCCCTCGGCACGCTCCAAGCGGTATTCACCCCGCAGGGATCGTTCCGCGGCGAGCTGCTCACGCCGATCGGCCGGAACATCGTCGACGGCCGCTGGCAGGCCGGCACCGCCGCCCGCCGGATCACGCTCGAGGGTCGGCAGGCCGCCGGCCTTCAGGTGATGCCCTACCGCGCGCACCTCCAAGTGACCTTCTTCGACCACCGCCAGATCGTCGGCACGACCACCAGCGGCGAGCAGATGACCTGGCACAAGGAAACCCCGGCCGCGTGAGCGGCCGGAGGGCGCGGTGCCATTAGCCGCAGCAACGCGGTCACAACTTCGCCAACGCCGCGCGCCCGGTCATGCCGGGTTGAATGCCGAGCGCCTGCGCAGCGCTGTTGGCCTCGCGCACCTCGCCCGCGAGCAGATCGTCGAGACTGCCGATCGAGCTGCCCGTCGTCGGCCGGACCCGCGCCGCCGCGAGGCCGAACTTCTCCAGCGCCGCCGGATCGATCGCCCCGCAGGCAAGGAGGCCTCGCTCCGTCCGCGCGTAGACCAGGTTCACCGGCCCGATCGGCAGCACGACCACCTCCGCGCTTCGGCCCTCGACCGTCGCCTGCTCGTGCCGAATGCAGGCCTGCGTCTCGAGGTGCTGGAGCGTCGGCTCGCCCACGAGCAGTGGCATGGCGCGCCGCAACGTCTCGGCGAGGTACGGCGTGGCGAGGTGCTCGGCCTTCGCAGCGGCGTCGCGGTAGCGCTCGACCACCGCATACGTCTCGGGCTGCGCCTCGTCGCGCAGGAGGTCGTAGACTATTGCGCCCGGCTCGCGGGCGGTGAGGCGGACCTGCTCGCGCAGGATGGTTTCGAGGGCCGCGCCCTGGCCGGGCTTGGCGTGGAAGGTGGCGATGATGTTCTTCATGCGGACGATTGGTTTCGTCCGCACTCTACCTCATCGCGGCAGCCGGGGATTGTAGAAATGCGACAGGAAGGATTCCCGCGACAACAGCTCCCGCGGCGTGTGTCCGGTGAGCTCGCCCATCTCATGGATGAAGTGCGCCTGGTCGTAGTAACCGCGCTCGAGCGCCACATCCAGGTAGTCGGTCTGCCCGGCAAGCAGCAGCTGCCGCATGGTGTGGTGCAGCCGTGCCACGCGCCGGAACCGCTTCGGCGTAAGCCCCGCCGCCTCGCCCACCAACCGTTCCAGCTGGCGCGCGCTGTAGCCAAAAGCATCCGCCAGTTCCGCCACGGTCGCCTCCGCCTCGCCGTAGTAAAGTGCATCGAGCGCCCGGTCGGCCGGGGTGAGCGAGGGGGCCACCCGCTCCAGCTGGAGCAGGAGACAGCGGATCGTCTCGGCTGCGCGCGCCGCAAAATCAGGCAGCGTCGCCAACCGCTCCGGCAGCGCCGCGACCTCGGGCCCGAAGTGCTCCGCCGCCGCGGCGAAACGGTCGGTCAGTTCCCCCAGCGAAAGCCGCCCGAAATGCCGGATCGTCGCGCCGCGGAACCGCACCGCCACGAACCCGACCGGCCCCTGCGCCAGCAGCCGGCACGAGAAGGTCCGCAGGCAGGAGATCTGCGCCGCCGCCACGCGATGGCGCGAGCCGTCGCTGCCCAGCGCGAGAAACGGCCGTCGGTAGTGCAGCAGCAGATCGGCGCCGGTACCGGGCAACAGCACCGGCAGCGGCACCGGGCAGTCACTCTCCCACGCCCAGATCCGCTCGACGAACGGCCGCAGTTCCGGCGGCGGCAGCGTGAAGACGCGACGGATCGGCGGCGCATCGCTCATGGCGACAAAGTCCGTGCCCGGCAGCACCGGTTCAATACGGCCCGCGGATGTGCGGGGCGACCTGGTCGGCGTAGAACTGGCGCAGCGTTGCATGCAACGCCGGCGGCAGCGGCGCCATCGCGCTCGCGCGAAGATTGCCGCGCACCTGCTCGGGATTGCGCGCCCCGGGAATGATCGTCGTCACCGCGTCATGGTCGAGGCACCAGCGCAACGCGAAGTCGGCCATCGCCATCCCGGCCGGCACGTACGGGCGCAGCGCCTCGGCCAGTTCCACGCCCTTGGCGAAGGGCAATCCCGCGAAGGTCTCGCCCACGTTGAAGGCCTGGCCGTCGCGGTTGAAGTTGCGGTGGTCGCTCTCCGCGAACGTCGTCGTCGCGGTGTACTTGCCGACCAGCAGCCCGCTGGCCAGCGGCAGGCGCACGATGAACGCCACGCCCTTCGCCTTCACCTGCGGCAACAGCTCGCTCACCGCCTTCTGGCGGAAGAGATTGAAGATGAACTGCAGCGATGCCAGGCCCGGCACGCCGAGGCAGAACAGCGCCTCCTCGACCGTCTCGACGCTCGCGCCGAAGGCCTTGATCTTCCCCTCGCGCTGGAGCTCGCGCAACGTCTCGAACACCTCGCCGCGCTGCAGCACCTCGAACGGCACGCAATGCAGCTGCGTGAGGTCGACCGAGTCGACCCCGAGCCGCTTGAGCGAATCCTCGGTGTGGCGACGCATGGCCTCGCGCGTGAAGTTCGCCGGCCAGCCCGGATCGCCGCGCCGGCCGAGCTTGGTCGCCACGAACACCTTCGACTTCGCCTTCGCCTCGCGCAGGAACTCGCCCACCAACCGCTCGCTCCGGCCGTCGCCGTAGACGTCGGCCGTGTCGAAGAAATCCACGCCCTTCTCGTAGGCGCTGAAGAGCGTGGCCTGCGCGTCCGCCTCGGAGACGTCGCCCCAGTTGCCGCCCAGCTGCCAGCAGCCGAGACCGACCTCGCTCACGTTGCGCCCCGTCGGGCCGAAGATCCGATGTTTCATGCCACCGACTGTGGACGGAAAACGCCCGCGCTCAATCCACGACGCCGCTAATACAATAGCGCAGCGAGAATGCGGCGCCTCGCAGCCCGAGCAGGTCGCGAGAACCGAGGGTGACGCGAGGCCATTGCAGCCGTAGGTCCGGTCTCCGACCGGACACCCTTGGCTCGAGCCATCCGCACTGGTTCGTGTCCTTGGCGGCCGGTCGAAGACCGGTCCCACGTCGCGGCGACCATCCCCGCCGCGCCGCTCAGCTCGTCGCCCCCACCCAACCCGCGCGGTTTTTCGTCGCCCGCCACGGCGCGCCCCGGTTGGCTTGCCGCCGGTGCCGGAAAACCAACAACAACAAACGCGGGCCGTCCTCGGCCTCCTCGGTGCGGCGCTGCTGTGGAGCATGGGCGGCGTGTTGCTCAAGTCCGTCGGCGTCCACCCGCTGGCGGTCGCCGGCGGCCGCGGACTCATCGCCGCGCTGTTCCTCATGGCGTGCCTGCGCCGCTGGCGCCTGCGGTTTTCGCCGGTGATGGTCGGCGCCGCCCTCGCCTACACCGGCACCACCGCGCTCTTCGCCGCCGCCAACCAGCTCACCACCGCCGCCAACGCCATCCTCCTCCAGTACACCGCGCCGATCTACGTCGCGTGGCTCGGCCGCTGGCTGCTCGGCGAGCGTGTCACCCGGCTCGATTGGATCACCATCGGCGTCGTGTTCGGCGGCATGGCGTTGTTCTTCGCCGACCAGCTCAGTGCCGACGGCCTGCTCGGCAGCATCCTCGCGATCGTCAGCGGCGTGGCCTTCGCCTTCATGACCGTGCTCCTGCGCAAGCAGAAGGACGCCGAACCCGCCGATGCCATCGTGCTGGGCAACCTCGTCGGCGCGGCGATCGGGCTGCCGTTCTTCGCCGCCGGACCGCTGCCGAGCCCCACCGGCTGGGCCGCGCTCGTCGCGCTCGGCACGCTCCAGCTCGGCCTCTCGTATTTCCTCTACGCGCGGGCGATCCGGCACGTCACCGCGCTCGGCTCGATCCTCATCCTCATGCTCGAGCCGCTGCTCAACCCGATCTGGGCCGCGCTCGTCATCGGCGAACGCCCGGGGCACTGGGCGCTCATCGGCGGCATCATCGTGCTCGGCGCCGTCACCGCCCGTGCACTGATCCTCGCCCGTCGCCAAACCTCGGAGCCAGCCGCCGCATGAGCCCGCTTCTTCTTGTAGGCCAGGTCGCCGACCTGGCTATCCGACTCCCCGCTTTGCACGTTTCTCCGCAGTCCTTCCCCTTCCTGATTTCATGAGTTCCAGATACTCCGGCTTCTGTTCCTTTGGCTGCGCATGAGTCCGAGTGCCACCGCTCCCGCCCCCGAGGTCGTCGTGATCCTCCACGGCGTCGCCATCAGCAGCCAGCTCACGGCCCGGCTCGCCAAGTTCGTCGCCGCCGCCGGCTACGTCGTCCACAACCTCGACTACCCGTCGAAGACCGTGCCGTTGCCCGATCTCGGCCCGCGCTGGCTCGCCGCGAAGCTCGCCGACCTCGGCGTCGAGCGCGCGCCCAAGCTGCACTTCGTCACCCACTCGATGGGCGGGCTGATCGTGCGCGGCTACCTCGCCGCCCACCGGCCCGCCAATCTCGGCCGCGTCGTCACCATCGTGCCGCCCCACCACGGCAGCGCGGTCTCCGACAAGCTGCGCCGCCTGCCGATCATCTGGCGCATCATCGGCCGCAACCTCGGCGCGCTCGGCACCGGGCCCGACGCCTACTGGCGCACGCTGCCCCAGCGCGCCGACTTCGAACTCGGCGTGATCGCCGGCAGCTCCGCGCTGAACCCTCTCGGCTGGTTTCTCCTCGAGCGCCCGCACGACGGCACCGTCGCCGAGCGCAGCACCCGCCTCGACGGCATGGCCGACCACCTCACGCTGCCGTCGAATCACACGCTCATCCTTTTCCGCCGCCGCACCGCCGCCCAAGCCATCGCCTTCCTTCGCACCGGCCGCTTCGCGCGGTAGCGACGCGGCGCCCCCTGAGAGCGCGGCGCTCCAGCTCGGCCACGCCGCCACGCCAAGCTTGCCGCCGGCGGTGCCAGAAAACAGGATGCACGCGCTCCTCCGCCCGCCTCGCCCCATGCTCGGCCAACACCCCATCCGCCGTCTCGCCGCCGTCAGCCTGCTCGCGTCGGTGCTCTTCGCCGCCTACGTCGCCAATCTCTGGTACGATGCCGACCGCAGTTGGTGGGAATGGAGCTGGGAAGACCAAGACTCGACGATCATCGGCCGCGCGCTGGGAGAACCAGTTGCCTCGCCTGATTCGAGCTTGGAGTTTTCCGCCTATCTGCGCGCCTATCCGGCGAAGTTCGAGGGACGATTGATTCAGCTTCTGCGCCATGCGGATCCCGCAGTGGGCCAAGCCGCCGCTCGCCAACTGTCAGCGGGACCAACCCTCGCTCCCGAGTTTCTTCCTGCGCTGATCGCCGCGCACCAGCGCGGGCTGCAGGTCCTGCCCTCGATCGCCAAAGTGGGGACAACCGAAGCCGTGGAGTACGTCGCCGCCACATCGCGGAGCAACGGCAACTGGACCGAACTCGCAGCGCATCTCTTTTCCGCCGGCCCTGCGGGGCGACAACGGCTCGCCGCCATCTACCGCGAGCCGCACCCGGTTCCATCGGGGCTGCACCGTAAGCTCTGCGAAATCGTCTATTCGCCATCGCCCTCGCGACCGAAGGATTGCGGTGTCTGGCTCGAGGTCGCCCGCGATCCGCAAAGCCCGGAGACCAACCGCCTCGCCGCACTCGAGTTGCTCGCGCTGATGGGCGACGACCCCACTGGGAACCTATCTGCGCTGAAGGAACTCGCGGCCACCGGACCATCGAAGGTCGCCGCTGCCGGCCGCGGGGTTGCGGCCCAGCTCGAAGGGAAGGGAACCCTGGCCCAACTGAAGCCGAGATTGGAATTCGAACTCAGCTGGAGGGATCGCCCCGACCTCGCCGTCGAGACGGTCGAGCAGATCGGAAAGCTGGGGGCCGCTGGTCGCAATGCCGGCCCACTCATCACGCCACTGCTCTCGTCGCCGAACTGGTACCTGCGGGCAACAGCGGCGACAGCTCTCGGCCGCATCGGCTACACCGAAGCAACCCCAGCGCTGATCACCGCGCTCGAGGATAGAGGCGATTGGATCGTCTCGGGCGCCGCCGCCGAAGCCCTCGCCCGACTTGGAGCCAAGGAGGCAGTCCCGGCGCTTCAGCGAGTCGCCAGCAGCCACTGGTATCCGCCGGTTCGTGCCATGGCCGCCGAGTCCGTCCAGGTGCTCTCGGGCCAAGCCACCTTCGCCGATTTCCAGCGCCCGCCACCGTACTTCGGTTGGTACGGTGAGATCGCCCTCGACCGCCATGTGTTGGAATTCAGCCAAACGCCGCCGACCGCATCCGCCGCTCTGCGCTTCACCCGCCGACTCTCCTGCCTCATCGGCAATACCTGGGACCGCGCCTGCCTCTGGCGCGCTCGTCGGGTCGCAAAATCCGCCAATACCCGGTATGGTTGGCCCGCCTACGGCCAGGCCTTCGGTGATGGATATCTGCTCGGCTACGACAACGGCGAGTGGGGCGGAGGCGTTGCCTACGTCGTCGACGGAAAAGTCGTCCGCGAGTTCCCAACCGGAAACGTCTTCGGCTTCTACCCGATGCCCTTCGGCCTGGTCGTGGTCACCTCCTACTCCTACACCAACGTCGGCATGGTCTTCCTGCTCAAGCAGGACGCGAGCGCCATGCCCACCTGTGAACCTCTGCAACGCTTGCCCTTCGAGCCCGATCGTTTCCCGCACATCGCGCCCGTCGCCCGCCGCTGGAACCGCGAATTGCTCATCCTCGGCGACGGCAACCAAGCCGTCGTCCTCACCCGTTCCGGCGAGCTCCGGATGGCGGATTGAGCGGCGCCAGTTGAGTGCGTTCCGAACAGGGCCGTGCTCACTCCAAAAACCGCACCTGGAACTCGCTGCCGCCTTCAGGCATGATGAGCTCGAACTGGCCGCAGTTCTCGATCGTGCACTCGCGGGCCTTCGCCGCGGCGGAGAGCGCCTGCTCGAGTCGCGCGGCGGTGTCCGGCTCGCACTCCACGTTGAAGTAGATCCGGAAGTTCTTCTTCTGCGCGTCGTCGAACTGCAGGAGGAAGGTGTTGTGCTCGACGAAGACGAGATCCTCGTAGGCGTAGGTCACCTCCAGCTTGAGGTCGTCGATGATTTCCGTGGCGAGGCCGAGTGGGCGTAGGCTCATGATGTCCGACCGGCGAGCAGCCGCCGTGCCGCCATCCGACGGAGCGAAACGTTCCTGCGCGATCACCCCGGCCCCGTCGTCACCGCTCGGGGTGCGCGCGGGCTCCAGCCCGAACCGCCGCATCAACCCGCGGCCGAATGCTCCGCCCGGCCCTCGGGCAGCTGCACCAGCACGTTGGCCGCGGTCAGCAGCACGCCGCCCACGACCAGGTGCCACGTGAGCGTCTCGTTCGCGTAGGCGATGCCGGTCCAGCCCGAGACCAGCGCCGGCAGAAACAGCGCCAGCCCCGAGGCCGACACCGGTTCGAGCGTGTAGATCAGCCCCGCCTCCGTCGCGGTGATCCGCGGCTGGCAGGCGTTCATCACCACGAAGCAAAAGATCGTGCACGCCGCCGTGAGCGTGACGGTGAGCCCGAACCACGCGGGCGAGCGCGCCAGCGCCAACAACGCCGCCGGCTGTGGCGCCATCGCGAGGGCCGCCGCGCCGAAGCCCGCGCCCACCGCCAGGAACATCACCGTCGTCGTCGGCAACACGCGGTTGCGCGCAAACTCCTTCCGTTCCAGCCAGAGGATCTGCGCCATGAAGAACAGCGAGCCAAGGATCGTCTCCAGCTCGCCGCGACCGAGCCGGAAGGCGCGCACATCGACCCGCCCGAGCACGCCCACGCCCGCCACCACCAAGGCGCACGCCGCCCACACCGGCCACCGCGGCAGCCGCCGCGTGCGCGCCGCGACCCACAGCGGGATCAGCACCGCGTAGAGT
>JAEXPL010000286.1 GCA_023446865.1 Verrucomicrobiota bacterium
CTTCGGCACCGCCCTCGGGCCGCTGCTCGCCGCGCTCGTGATCGTGCCGCCGGCCGCGCAACGCGGCGCGCTCTGGTTCGTGCCGCTCGCGGTCGTCGGGATCATCGTGCTCTCACGCCTCGGCCGCTGGTACCGGGACCACCTCGAACTGCGCCGCAAAGCCCCCGCCGTCGCCGCGGTCTCGCCGTTGCCGCCGCGGCAGGTGTACCGGACGCTCGCCCTGCTGGGCACGCTCATCTTCTCGAAACACTTCTATCTCGCGAGCCTCGGGAGCTACTACACGTTCTTCCTGATGGGAAAGTTCGGATACTCGGTGCGCGAGGCGCAGCTGCGGCTCTTCGTCTTCCTCTTCGCCGTGGCCGCGGGCACGATCCTCGGCGGGCCGCTCGGCGACCGTTTCGGCCGCAAACGCGTGATCTGGTTCTCGATCCTCGGCGTGGCGCCGTTCACGCTCGCGCTGCCCCATGCCAACGCCTTCTGGACGGTCGCGCTCACGGTCCCGATCGGCCTGATTCTCGCCTCCGCGTTTCCGGCGATTCTCGTCTACGGCCAGGAGTTGCTGCCGGGCAAGGTGGGGCTCGTCGCCGGGCTGTTCTTCGGCTTCGCGTTCGGCATCGCCGCCGTCGGTGCGGCGTTGCTCGGCCGCCTCGCCGACCACGCGGGCATCGATTTCGTCTACCACGTCTGCGCCTTCCTGCCGCTGATCGGCCTGGTCGCTGCCTTCCTGCCCGACCTGCGCCGGCGCTCGACGGCGTAGTACGGTTTGCCATCTGCTGTAGCCGGGAGCGACGAACTCGGCTGCCGATGCCGGCCTCACCGCGGCCTGTCTACAGAGTTCCGAAAACGCCTCCGGTAAGGCGCCGGTGAAAGAACGGCCCCGGGCCGCGCGGAGCGCGTCCCCGGGGCCGCAACCTTCCGGTCCGGCCCGCCACACAGCAAGCCGGACCGGACCTACACTACCCGGCTAGAACTTGAACGTGTTGGTGAGCGTCCACGTCTGCGACGGAGCGACACGCCAGGCGGCGACAGTGCCGTCCGGCTGCGTCGTGAGCGGGATGAGCTTGCTGCCGTCGAATGCGTTGCGGACGTTGAGCTGGATGCGCCAGTCGATCTTGCCGTTGAGCTTCTTGCCGTAGCCGATCCAGAAATCGACCGCGTCCTCGGCCGGCCCCATGTACGGATTCTCGAGGTCGTAGCTGATGACGCTCGGATCCGCGGTGGCCACCGGCCGGTAGCCGATGGCGACCTTGTCCTGCCACCGATAGCCCAGACCCACGCTGACGCCCTTCAGGAAGTTGCCGCGGAAGTCATAGTTGGTGACGAGGTTGAAGCGCCACTTGCGGAGCTCGGGCGAGAACGTCCCCTCCTGCAGGCGCATGAGCGCATACGAGGAGTAGAAGTTGCTGTTCCACGTGGTCAGCGTCGTGGAGTTCGGGTTGCTGCCGCCCCAGATGCGCAGGTCGCCCGCCGCGGTGGTGGTGAGCGCCGTGTTCACGGTATCGACGAACTCGGCGAAGGCCGCGCCGCCGATGTTGCTGCGCTTCGCCTGCACTTTCGACGCGTTGAAGGAAACGCGCCAGCTGGGCGTCGGGTTGGCGGTGAGCTCGAACTCGTAACCTTCGGAGAGCTGGTCCTCGGTCAACGCGAAGCCGGTCAGGCCCGCGCCGCCGTGGGCCTGGATCCGGGTGAGGTCGTCGTAGCGGAACGCGGCCAGATAGCGCTTCACAATCGGGTTGTTCTGCAGCGCACGGAACCCCGCCACCGCCGCCGCCGCGCGCGCTGCGGCCTGCTCCGTCGTCTCGGTGCCCACCGGGCTGTACGTCCAGTGCCAGCTGCGGCTCGCGGGCGTCTCGACCGAGGTCGGGTCGCCGGTGTTGCCGAGATGGTACTGGAAGACATCGGCGTAGTTGGAGCCCCACGAGAAGAGGCCGCCGCCGCTGATGAACCAGGTGTTCAGGCCGGAGGTGTTGTTGGCGTCGGCGACGTTGCTCTCGTACTTGTTGATGCGGAGCGAGAATCGGTCGTCCTTGGTCGCGATGAGGATGCCGCGGTCCTTGGTGCGGCCGCTCTGCGGCGCGATGGCGTCGCCGTAGATGTTGTAGCGCGTGCCGGACACCTGGAAGTTGCGGGACTCGTTGTAGTACAGGCTGACGTTGACCGGAATGCGCTCGCCCCAGCGGCCGAGCAGCTTGGTGAGATGCGCGACGACGCTCCAGCTCGGCGAGTTCATGTCGGTGACGGCGGGGTCACCGGCGAGCTGGTAGTCCGCCTGCGCCCAGTTCACGCGGGCGAGGTCGGTGTCCAGCGAGCCGTTGTTGTCGGTGTCCCAGTAGGTCGTGGCCGACTTGCGCCAGGACTTCACGATGTCGTTACGAATTCCGTACATGCCGACGACCGCCCCGTCCCAGAAATAGGACTGGAGCACCACCGCACGGGAGTTCGACTTCTTTCGCTGCAGCGTCGCGCCCGTGGTCAGGGCGTCCACGTCGCCGTTCTCGGCGTTGAGGATCTTGATCGGGACCGTGGTCCAGCCGACGTAGTTGGCCGGATTCTCGGACTGCGTGGTCCGCACACCGTTGAACGGGTTCGTGTACGGATCGCCGAAGCCGACCGAGGCGGGCGCGTTCCACGTGGCGTCGAAGTAGGACATCGACGCAGTCGACGGCACCACGATCGCCGCACCGGGGTTCGGCAGCCGCGCGTCGACGGCCGACGAGGCGCCCAGCAACGAGCTGCCGCCAAGGTAGATGACCGGCTCCATCACGCGCTGGTTGTTCGTGATCTGCTGCTTGGTGTAGTTGGCCGAAACGAGGCGCGCGTAGTCGCTGTCGGTGCCCCACCGCATGAAGCTGCGGTTGTCGGTCTGGTAGGTGTCCTGGCTATAGAGACCGCTGAGCGTGTGCCGCCCGAGGAGCTTGCGGTACCAGGCGCCCTTGCCGCCGGCGTTGAAGTCGTGGTCGAAGTAGACGCTCAACCGCGACGACTCGCGGGTCACATCGGTGGAGTTATTGCCGTAGATGCCGGCGTCGCTGATGAACGCCTTGCCGACATTGGCGTTGGGCGTGCCGTCGAGGTTGTGGCTGTTGATGTCGACGTAGATGCCGGCGCGCTGATCGCTGAGGAGCGAGAACTGGCCGTTGCGGTAGCGCTGCTGGTCGTACGCGGCCTCGAAGCCGAACTTTTGTTTGAAGAACGTCTGGCTGAGGCTGGCGCTGAAGTTGTGGAAGTTCTGCCACTCGCTCTTGTTCTCGCCGTCGAGCAACTGGTTGTAGAAGTCGAAGATCGACGAGTCGGTGAGAGTGGCGTTCTTGTAGAGACCGAACTTCGCGAACGGCTGGTTGGTGTTCTCCGCCCAGTCCTTCGTGCCGCGGATCGCGACGCGACGGGAGTACGGGAACGCCAGACCGCCGTCGATCGAGCCGGTGGAGCTGCGACCGCCGATTGTGGCGAACTCGGAGAGGGCCAGGCTCTGGAGCTGGTCGCTGTCGGGGCCGTAGAAGCCGAGCAGCCCGCCGAAGCTTGCCGCGAAATCGCCGAGCCACGGCTGCCAGGACGGATTCGCCCCGCCGCCGAAGCCCGCGCCGTTCTTCTGCAGCGTCGACTGCCGCTGGCCGGTGTTCGGGGCGTAGAAGTATTCAACCGTCCCATCCGAGAGATAGCGGTCGTGCGGGTTGTTGTCCTGCACGGTGCGGGGATCGTAGACGGCCTTGCCGACCGCGCCGAACCACGGCGTGATGTAGTCGATCGGAGTGATGACGCGCGGGTTGTTCGAGCGGATCGAACCGGACTCGAAGTTGACCTTGAGCGTCGTCTTGTGCTCGCCGCGGTTAAGGAACTTCGGCTCGTAGCGACCGGTGAGGAAAAGGCGGCGGTCGAGGCTGTACGCCGGCTTCTGGCGGTACTGCTCGTCGTTGCGCACGAGGTTGACGCGCACGGCGAGTTCATCGGCGAGCAATGTGTGGTTGTAGTCGAGGGCGACGCGGTTGGCGCCGTAGCTGCCGTAGCGGAACTCGACCTCGCCGAAGTTGCGGAACTGCGCCGTCTTGGTGGTCGTGTTGATGATACCGGCTGGGCTGCCCATGCCGAAGAGGATCGAGTTGGGCCCGCGCTGCATGTCGACGCGGTCGACGTTGTAGGCATCCCACGGGATGTCCGTGAGGAAGAACCCGCGGGTGTTGTCGGCCGAGGTCAGGCCGCGCACGCGGGTGTTCGTGTTGGGCGTCGTGAACGTGCCTTCCTCCTGCTGGTTGCCGGTGGAGGCACGGGTGAAGTTGCCCTGGACACTGGCGACCTCGGTGTTGGTCGTGTACTGGAGCAGCGTCTTGCTGTCGGTCGCGCCGGTGTCCTTGAGGAACTCGGCGGTGACGACGGACACCGCGGAACCGACGTCCCGCAGCTGGGTGTTGATGCGGGAGCCGGCGAGCGTCGTGGTGGCGACGTAGCCGGTGGACTCCGAGGCGGTGACCTCGAACGGGCTGAGGACGACGATCTCCTCCTCGGTCGACGCCGGGGCGGCGGGCCCGGCCGCGGGCGCGGTCTGGGCGAGGGCCGCGCCGGGCAGGGCGAGGGACAAGGCAACAGCGGAGGCGAGGCCTCGGGCTGAGTTACTTCTGTGGTTCATGGTTGGTCAGTCTTGCGGGGATGCGGCGCGTCGTTCGGGACGGCCGGCCCGTGGCGCACGGGCGAGCGTCGGAAACGGGTCGGGCGATCCGCTCCAGATTTTGATTACTACGGACGGACCGCCCGCCGCCGGCCGGACTCGGGACGCCGGAGCGAGGGTTCGTCTCACCCGCCGCACAACCCCGCGACCGGAGCGTTCCCGCATGACTCGGTTCTACGCGAGTTGAGTCCTGTTGCCGCGTTGCTCGCTGCAGCCAACCGCGGGCGGGAGATCCACCCGCAGCGCGAACTCTCACCGGCCCGCGTCCGCGCTGGGAGAGAGTTGCCCGGCGCGGCCGGCGGGCCGCTGGCGCCGCCGGAAGGCGCCGGGCGTCTCGCCCGTCAGCCGCCGGAAGACCACGCACAGGTACTCCATGTAGTCGAAGCCCGTGAGCTCCGCGATGCGCTTGAGCGGCAGATCGGTCTCGGCCAGCAATTTCCGGATACGAGCGACCTGCACGCGGCGGATCTCCGCCTGTGGCGAGCGGCCGAGGAACTGGCGGAACTTCTTCTCCAGCTGCGCCCGCGAGACCGCGGCGTGCGGCAGGACCTCGCCCACGGTCAGGCCCCGGCAGGCGTGCTCTCCGATGTAGCGGACCGCCGTGGCTACGGCGCGGTCGGGGATGGCAAGCGCGTCCGTCGAGCGCCGCCCCACCACCTGCACCGGCTCCACCCGCAGATCGCACGGGCCCCCTCCCGCTCCCCCCAGTCGCTGCGCGAGATGCTCCGCGGCCCGGTATCCGATCTGGAAGGCGCCGGACGCGACACTCGACAACGTCGGCACCGCCAGTTCGCAACGCACCTCGTCGTTGCCGGCGCCGAGCACGGACAGTTCCTCGGGAACCTGCAACGCTGCCGCGCGCGCCGCGTCGAGCACCTGCACCGCGCGCCGGTCGTCGCAGGCCATCACCGCCGCCGGCTTCGGCAACTGGCGCAGCCAGGCAGTGAGTGCGGCGAGATCCCCGGGATGCTCCGCCGGCCCGGCGGCGTCCGCCCCGGAGAATTCAGCGACCGGATGCCCGCCGAGGCGCACCGCCTCGACAAAACCTAGTCCGCGGTCGCGCGCCCAGCCATGGTCGGCGCCGCGCACGAAGCCGAAGTGGCGGAAACCGCGGTCGAGGAAGAACTCGGCGCCCATCGCCCCGATCGCGACATCGTCATGCCGAACCATTGACACGCCGGTCGGTGGTGGGTTTTCGTCAAGAGCGACGAGCGGAAGGTGGAACGCCAGGCACGCCTCGGCCAGATCCGGCGAAGTGTCCCGGCTGATCACGCCGCACCAACCCTGCGCCAGATGCCAGCGTAGCGCGGCTCCCGCTCGCGCCTGATCTTCGAGATGCGCGCTCCACCCTCCCCGGGTCTGGAGGAAATGGGCGATCCCGCGCATCATCGCCGCGGACTCGGCATCGTGCGTGCGAAAGATGAGGAGTACCCGGTGGAGCCGGGGCGCTCCACCGGCAGCCGGGATGGCGGCGCCTTCGCGCTCGGCAGTGCCGACCGCGGCGGTGCAGATGGTGGCGGGTTCACGCATAGGGGACCGGGACGACGGCTGCTCGCGCAAATCCGATTCGTCGGCGGATGGGGCAGTATAGCCCGGCCCGGTGCCTTTCCCTTCAATGCCGGCGCCAAGAAAGCTGGCGCCGCGAGGCCTGCCGCCATCGCCACGAGCAACAACTCATTCCGCGGTCCACCGTCCTCGGACACCGCGAACGCAGCGCTCGAACGCGCCTGCCCCGGGGAGCTCGTCGGATCGTCACCCGCGGCGCAACACCAGAGCCGCCAGCGAGAGCCCGCCCGCCCCCCAGGCGATCAGCGCCGTGCGCAGCCAGAGGCGGGCGGCAAATTCGAGGGTGGATTCGGTGGCGGTCTCGGGAGCGGAAGCTGAGTCTTCGTGTGGCATGCGCGAAGGCTAGCCGAGAGGGTTGGACATCGGCCGTCCGGCCCCGCAGAACACTGCCATGCCCGACGCCGCCCCGGTCCGCCTCACCCGCCCGCCCTACGAGCGGATGACCTACATCCACGAGCAGCTCCAACTCGACAAACATCCGAACTGCACCTCGCTCGCGGCCCACTTCGAGGTGTCGCCCAAGACGATCCAGCGCGACATCGAGTTCATGCGCGACCGCTGGAACCTTCCGATCGAGTACGACGAACCCCGCCACGGCTACTACTACGCCCAACCGGTCGAGAACCTCCCGCTCGTCACCATGACCGAGGGCGAGCTCGTCGCGCTGCTCGTCGCGCAAAAGGCGGTGGAGCAGTACGCCGGCACCGCCTTCGAGGCGCCGCTCACCAACGCCTTCGCCAAGCTCACCTCCCAGCTCGACGGGCCGGTCACCGTGGCGCTCGGCGCCGCGCGGCATGTCTTCTCCTTCAAGGCCGCCGGGCCCGCCCGCGCCGCCCTTGAGCTCTTCCGCCGCCTCAGCCAGGCCGTGCTCGAGACCCGCGAGGTCGCGTTCGACTACCGCGGCCTCGGCGACGCGAAGCCCGCCCGCCGCCGCCTGCAGCCCTGGCACCTGTGCTGCGTCGACAACCAGTGGTATCTCATCGGCCACGACATCGACCGCGGCGCCAAGCGCACCTTCGCCCTCCCGCGGATCACCGCGGTCGAGCTTTCCACCCGCACCTTCCCGCGGCCCGCCCGTTTCTCGATCCGCGAGCACCTCGGCGGCAGTTTCGGGATCATCGCCGGCAACGGCGACTTCCGCGTGCGGCTGCGTTTCGACTCTTGGGCGGCACAGCTGGTCCGCGAACGGTTCTGGCACGACTCACAGGAACTCGCCGAGCGGCGCGACGGCGGCCTCGAGCTCACCCTCGAACTCGACAGCCTCGCCGAGGTCGAGCGGTGGATTCTCAGCTGGGGCGAACACGTCGAGGTCCTCGCCCCCAAGGAGCTGCGCCGCCGGATCGGCGATGTCGGCCAACGGCTCGTCGCGCTGCACGCCGACCGCTAAGCGCGCCGCCTGGGGTGAAGACCCCAGCGCCATCGTCGCAACTTCCCCCATTTCCGTCTTCAGCGAGGATAAGCAGCGCCGATAAGCGGGACATCCCTGTCCGCCGGGAACGCCCGGCGTTACGGGTGCCCGTTCTCGATGTCCACCGCTCTCGCCCACCGCCGCTGCCTGATCGTCGAAGACGACGCCGCCTCGCGCCGCCTCGCCGCCCGCATCCTCGACGGCGAAGGCTGGCAGGTCGCGACCTGCCGCTCGGCGGAGGAGGCGCTCGCCCAGAGCGGCGAATCGGTGCCCGACCTCCTGCTACTTGACCTCGGGTTGCCGGGCATCGACGGCCTCACCTTCTGCCGTCAGTTGCGCCACGACCCGCGCTGGGCCGATGCGCACATCCTCGTCTGCACCGGGCGCACCGATCCCACCGACCTCGCGGCCGTCCTCGACGCCGGAGCTGACGACTACATCAACAAGCCGGTCGCGCCGCCACTGCTCCGCGTGCGCCTGCGAATCGCCGGCGCTCGGGTGGATCGCAGCCGTCGCAAGCGCGAACTCGAGCTCGAGGCCACCGCCTTCAAGTTCAACGCCGAATCGAGTCAGGACCCGGTCTACTGGATCGACCCGTCCCACCGCTACCGTTTCGTCTGGGTCAACGACGCGTGTTGCCAGCACTTCCTGCGGACCCGCGAGGAGCTCGTCGGCCTCGCGATGGAAGATGTCGATCCGACCTTCGGTCCCGAACGCGCCTCCACCCTTCGGACACAGTTGCGCCAACAAGGCTCCTCCACCTTCGAGTCCATCCACCTTCGCGGCGACGGCAGCGTCGTCTCCGCCGAGGTCTCGGCCAACCACTTCATCCACGCCGGCCGCGAGTACATCACCGGCTACATTCGCGACATCTCCGTGCGCAAGGCCAACGAGTCGGCCCTCGCCCGCGCCGCGCTCCTGCTCGCCCGCCTGCCCGAGGCCGTCTTTTGCACCGATCTCGACGGCACCGTCACCTTCTGGAACGAGGGCGCCGAACGCCTCTACGGCTGGTCCGCCGGTGAGATGCTCGGCCATCCCGTCCTCGATCGCTACCCCTGTGCGCTCGCCGCCGAGGTCCAGCAACGCCTGCACCGCGCCGCCGCCGGCGAGGAATGGCACGGCGAGTGGCTCGACACGCGGCGCGACGGCGCCCGCGTCTGGACCGACGCCTCGATCACCCGCGTCCTCGATCGTGACGGACGCCCCGCCGGCCTGCTGGGCATCATCCGCGACATCACCGAGCGGCGCCGCGCCGAACAGGAACGCATCGCGCTCGAACACCGTCTCCAGGAGACCCAGAAGCTGGAGAGCCTCGGTGTCCTCGCCGGCGGCATCGCCCACGACTTCAACAATCTCCTCACCGGCCTCCTCGGCAACGCCTCCCTCGCCAAGCTCGACCTCCCGCCCGACTCACCGCTCGAGAACAGCATCGGCCAGATCGAGACCGCCGCCCTGCGTGCGGCCGAGCTCTGCCGGCAGATGCTCGCCTACTCGGGCAAGGCCCAGTTCGTCATTGCCCCGCTCGACCTCGGCCAACTCGTCGAGGAGACGGCCCGCCTGCTCCACCTCTCGCTCAGTAAGAAGGCCCGCCTCGTCCTCGATCTCGCCCCGGGCCTGCCGCCGGTCCTCGGCGACGCCACCCAGCTGCGCCAGGTCGTGATGAACCTCGTCCTCAACGCCGCGGAGGCGCTCGGCCCCAACGCCGGCACCATCACCGTCACCACTCGCCAGATTCACGCGGCTCGCGAACAGCTCGAGCGCTGCCACACCTTCGGCGACCACCCCGGCGGCGAAAGCGTCGAACTGCGCATCGTCGACACCGGCTGCGGCATGACTCCGGAGACGCTCGCGCGGATCTTCGATCCCTTCTTCACCACCAAGTTTACGGGCCGTGGGCTCGGACTCTCCGCCGTGCTCGGGATTGTGCGCGGCCATCACGGCGCCCTCGATGTGGTGAGCACCCCCGGCATCGGCACCACCTTCTGCGTCCTGCTGCCGATCGCCGCGGCGGCCGTCTCGCCGCAGATCGATGGATCCACCGCGGCGCCATGGCACGGCGCCGGCACCATCCTCATCGCGGACGACGAGCCCGCCGTCCGCGAAGTGCTCGCCCAAATGCTGGAACGCCTCGGCTTCTCCGTCGTGGCGGCCGCCGATGGCGTCGAGGCCTTGGCCAGCTTCCGCGCCGCCCCCGACCGCTTCGCCGCCGTGCTGCTCGATCTCTCCATGCCACGGTGCGACGGCGCCGAAACACTGCAGGGCATCCGCGCGCTGCGCGCCGATGCACCGGTGCTGCTGATCAGCGGCCATGGCCACGGCGAAATCCACGAGCAGTTCGCTCAGCACCGTCTTGCCGGCATCGTGCAGAAACCCTTCACCACACCCGCCCTGCGCGACGCGCTCCAACGCGCGCTCGCTCCGGCCGGCGCCGGTCCGTCGTAGTATCCGTCTTCTGACGCTAGGCGTGGACCTCGCGGTCCATGCGGCCCTCCGGCCACCGCCGGTCCCGGCGCCAGGTCCGTTCATCCAAGAATGGTCGCCGCGCACTCCCGGCCGGAATCCGTTTGCCGGCATGAACCACCGGATCACCTCTCTTGTTTGCGGCGGCCTCAACGCCGCCTTCATCGCCTTCCACCTCCTGCTCGCCGCCTCGATTCAACGCATGCCGGTTCCGCCCGATCTTCGCGCGCTGCTGCACGCCTTCAATGTCGGCGGCCTGCTCCTGATCGGCTTCCTCGCCTTCGCGCTGCTCTTCTGTCGCACCGATCTCGGCACACGGCTCGGGCGCGGCGCGGTCGTGCTCGGCGCGTTGGTCTATCTCACCCGGGCCGGCGCCGAACTCGCACTCTTCCCCGCCCCGAAGCCCGCCATCGTCGCATCCTGCGCCGTCGTCGGCCTGCTGCACCTGCTGCTGCTGCGCCGTTCCGCCCCCGCCGACTAGTCGCCGGGAAAGCGCGCCAGTCCGCCGTTGCCTTCGGCGGCCGGGCTCGCTTCCTCCTCGGTCCATGCCTTTCGCCTTCGACCGCATCATCGACCGCCGCCGCACCGGCAGCGAAAAATGGGAACGCTACGCCGGCCGCGACGTGCTCCCGATGTGGGTCGCCGACATGGATTTCGCCTCCCCGCCCTGCGTCCTCGAGGCGTTGCATCGTCGCGTCGACCACGGCGTCTTCGGCTACACGCTGCCGCCGGCGTCCACGGTGGAGGCCGTTGTCGCCCACCTGGCCGAGCGCTACGGCTGGCGCATCGACCCGTCGTGGATCGTCTTCACCCCCGGCGTGAACCGCGGCATGAATCTCGTCTGCCGCGCCGTGGGCGAACGCGGCGACGCCGTGGTCGTGCCGTCGCCGGTCTATCCGCCGTTCTTCGGCGCTGTCGCCAACTCCCAACGTCGTCTCATCGATGTGCCGCTCGCGCGCCGCGCCGGTGAGCGCTGGGAACTCGACTTCGTCGCCCTCGCCGACCGCACACCGACCGACGCGCGCCTCCTGCTGCTCTGCCATCCGCACAACCCCGTCGGCCGCGCCTGGACCCGCACCGAGCTTGAGCAGCTCGCCGCCTTCTGCCTCGAGCGCGACCTCTGGATCTGCTCCGACGAGATCCACGCCGGCCTCGAGTTCGACGGCCGCTCGCACCTGCCGTTCGCCACGCTTTCCCCCGAGATCGCCGCCCGCACGATCACGCTCCAGGCGCCGAGCAAGGTCTTCAATCTCCCCGGCCTCGGCCTCGCCTACGCCATCGTGCCCGACGCCGACATCCGCAAACGCATGCTCGGCGCCCGCGCCGGCCTCGTGCCGCCCGACCTGTCGCCGCTTTCCTACGCCGCCACCGAAGGCGCGTACCGGGAAGGTGAACCATGGCGCCGCGAGCTCGTCGCCTACCTCCAGGCCAACCGCGACCACCTCGCCGCCTTTCTCGCCCGCGAGACGCCGGAGCTCAAGGTCGCCCCCGTCGAGGCCACCTACCTCGCGTGGATCGACACCACCGCGCTCGGCCAGCCCGAGCCCGCCAAGTTCTTCGAGCAGCACGGCCTCGGTCTCAACGACGGCGCCGGTTTCGGCGCGCCCGGTTTCGTCCGCCTCAACTTCGGCTGCCCCCGCGCCACGCTCGACGAAGGTCTCCGCCGCCTGCGCGCCGCCGTCGTCGCCACCCGCCGCTGACAGCCGCCCGACCCGCTGTGGCGCTGCTCGCCAGAGCAGCGATCCGGCGCTCGCCGAGGTCCGTGTCCCGCTCGTAGCGGGGGCGCTCCGCTTCCGCCGCGGTCGTCCGCCGGTTGCTGCGCGACGCACAGAGAGCCGTGTTTGGCCTGCTGGAGGGCCCCGCTTCGTCGGCGCCGGGTGCCAGCAACCGCGGCAACAGAGCACCGACCTCCATTGGGGCCGCCCGTCCGCTCCGCCTTCGTTTCCTTCGTTATCTTTTGTCGTCCGCAGCATCGAGGTCACCCGCCGGCGCCCGGAATTGATTCCGGGATTAATGCTTCCAGCCGCGCTGCGGGCAGAGCGGGGCTTGTCCGGTTGGCCCCGGGAACCAAAGCTCGGGGCTTTCCTCCCCCGGTCCTTCAACCTGTTCCCCCTATGGCCTCTGCTCCTGCTCCCGCCGCCGCCCGCGCCAACGCGCAACCCGGCGGCACAACCCCCAACTACCTGCCCGCCCTCGCGGTGCTCACCTCCCTCTTCTTCCTGTGGGGGTTCCTCACCTGCCTGAACGACATCATCATCCCGCACCTGAAGGCGGTCTTCGAGCTCACCTACTTCCGGGCGATGCTCGTGCAGTTCTGCTTCTTCGCCGCCTACGCCATCATGTCGGTCCCCTCCGGCCTGCTGGTTGAAAAAATCGGATACAAACGCGGCATCATCATCGGCCTCGGCGGCGCGGCGCTCGGCTGCGTGCTCTTCTACCCGGCCGCCGGCATCCGTTCCTTCGAGCTCTTCCTCTTCGCCTTCTTCGTCCTCGCCTCGGGCATCACCCTCCTGCAGGTCGCGGCCAATCCCTACGTGGCCATCCTCGGCAAACCCGAGACGGCCTCCAGCCGCCTCACGCTCACCCAGGCCTTCAACTCCCTCGGCACCACCATCGCGCCCTACTTCGGTTCCGTGCTCATCCTCTCCCAGGCCGTGAAAAGCCCGGCCGAGCTCGCCGCCATGAGCTCCGCCGATGTCACCGCCTACAAAGTCGCCGAGGCCAGCTCCGTGCAGTTGCCCTACCTCGGCCTCGCCGGCGCGCTCCTCCTCGTGGCCGTCGGCATCGCGCTCTGCCGTCTGCCCAAGATCGAGGCGGCCGACGCCTCGAGCGAAGGGGGCAACGGCAACGTCGACCACCTGCACACCAGCGCCTGGGGCTACCGCCACCTCGTCCTCGGCGCCGTCGGCATCTTCACCTACGTCGGCGGCGAGGTCGCCATCGGCAGCCTCATCGTCAACTACCTCCTTGAGCTCCGGATCGAGGGCATGACCGAGGTCGGGGCCGGCAAGCTCCTCATGTTCTACTGGGGCGGCGCCATGGTCGGCCGCTTCATCGGCTCGGTGGTGATGCGCTTCATCAAGCCCGGCGTCACGCTCACCGCCCACGCCGTCGCTGTCATCCTCCTCGTCGCGATCTCGATCCTCGCCAAGGGCCAGGTCGCCATGTGGTCGATCCTCGCGGTCGGCCTCTTCAACTCGATCATGTTCCCGACGATCTTCACCCTCGCGATCAACGGCCTCGGCAAGCACACCGGCCAGGGCTCCGGCATCCTCTGCATGGCCATCGTCGGCGGCGCGCTCGTCCCCGCCTTCCAAGGACTCCTCGCCGACCACATCGGCCTGCAACTCTCCTTCATCGTCCCGGTGCTCTGCTACGCCTACATCGCCTACTACGGCGTCTTCGGCAGCCACATCGTCCACCGCAAAGCCGCCGCCTGAGCCGCTGCGGCATCCCGCGTCTCTTCCCCGCAAGGGCCGGTCTCCCGACCGGCCCTTTTTGTTTCCAGCCTTCCCGAGTTCCCCAGACGACCGAAGATAACGAAGGAAACAAAGGGACACCGGACAGCGGAAGAACGGCTTTTGAGTGCCTCCGGATTTTCGGTCAACTGCCGGGGGCAGTTGTTGCTCAAACGTCCGCAACCCGGCTCATCCGCACTTCGTTTCCTTCGTTACCTTCTGTCGGTTCCAATCGCGCTACTCGCATCAGCCTCACCGCCGCCAACACAACCACCGTCGCCGTTGTCGGGTGGCTACAGCGTCTTGTAGAAGATCGCGTTCTTCGCCGGCGCGCCGTCCGGGTCGAGTGCGTAGCCGGGAATCCCGCCGACATAGGCATAGCCGAGTTTCTCGTAGAACGCCCGCGCACCGCCCGGCCCCTCGCTCGTGTCGAGAAACAGGAGCCGCACGCTGCGCGCCCGCGCCAGCGCCTCGACCTCCGCCATCAGTCGCGTGCCCAAGTCGTGCCCACGCCGCGCCGGCAGCACCATCAGCTTCTGCACCTCGGCGCGGTGCCGGCCGTTGCGCCGGCTCTCCAGCGCCAACTGCACGCCGCCCACGATCGCGCCGGCCTCGTCGCGCGCCACCAGCAGGAGCTTCGCGCCCGTCGCCACCGCACGCAGCACACCGTCCCAATACTCGCCCGCCTCCGCCGCGGTGATGTCCACCAGGAATCCGATCGACGCCCCGCCGCGCACGCAGGTGCCCAGCAGTTCGACAAGTTGTCGGCGGTCTGTCGCTGTCGGCTCCCGCCCGAGCTCCTCGATTCGAAAGGTCATCGCCCCGATCCTGTCGTGCCCCGAACCGCGCGTCCATCTTCGGATCGTTCCTCGCCCGCGGATTGCCTCGGGGCGCACCCTTTCCCATCGTCCTCCGCCATGTTCTCGCTGTTCCGCCGCAAGCCCCCGCCGGCCGCACCGACCGTCAACGAACGAGTCACCGCTTTCTGGACGTGGTTCGCCGAGGTCGCCCCGCGGTTCTACGCCACGATCGACGCGAAGCGCTGCAGCGACCTCGCCGATGAGACCAGTGCCAAGGTCGACGAGTTGCTGCCTGGCTTCGCCTGGGTCTTCGGTCCGGGTGAGAACGGCATCGGCCACTCGTTCACGCTCTCCGGCGAAGGCGTCCTGCACCGCCAGCTCCTCGCGCTCCAGTGGCTTGCGCTCGCCCCCAAGATCCCGGGATGGACGTTCTATGCCGCCCGGCAGCCGGGGCCGATCAAGGGTCACGTGATCGAAATCGCCGGCACACGTTTCGATCCCAAAGAAATCTGGGTCACGCCCCGGATCGACACCGACGCCGAAAAGCTGGACCTCACTTTCTGGCATCCGTCGTGGGAAACCATCAGCGAGAGACAGCGCGGTACCATCACCTTCCTCTTTCTCGACGAGGCACTCGGCGAATACGGAACCGAGCGCTGGATCGGAGAAATCAGCCACGGCAAGGAGCGTCTCGCGCAGTCCTTCCCGCTCGAGGAACTCGCCAGCCACGTTGACGCGACAGCCAAAGCCAACCGCTGGCGCCTCATCGCTCCAGGCGAGTGCTACACGCTCTTCTCGATCAAGGAACCGCAAGCTGGTGCTTTCCCGCGCAGTGATGTCCTCACCCAATCGACCGCCAACCCGGGACTCTTCCGCGAGTACATGAAAGCGGAGGGCGAGCTACCCGACCCCCTCGCCGGCACCGGCGCCGACTACCTCTACGTTTCCATCCCGCGCGACTACTTCCCCGCCGGCAAGGAGACCGACTTCCGCGGCGAGATCGAGGAGGCCCTCGACACGGCACTCAAGACGGCCCGTTCCGGCCGCTGCATCGGTGGCGCGTTCGGCACCATCAACGGTTATGTCGACCTGCTCGTCTTCGACGGCGCACGCAGCACCGATCTGATCCAACAAACCCTGCATCAGTTCACGCTGCCGCGCGGCGCGATGATCGAATTCTTCGCCCGCGAGAAACGCGGCCGGCGCATCGCACTCGGCGCCTGACGCCCTCCAATCGCATTCTGCCGTACGGCAGAACAAAATCGAAGATCCGCCCGCCGCTCCGTCCCCTCCGCAATCCGCCTTCCGCGATCCACAATCCGCAATTCCCCATGCCCCTCGCCTCCGATCCTCGCATCGTCCTCACGCTCGACGCCGGCGGTTCCAGCTTCCGCTTCTCGGCCCGTCGCGGCCGCGAGCGCATCACCGACCTCGTGACACTACCCTCCGAGGGCGCCGACCTCGCGCGCTGCCTCGCCAACCTCGTCGAGGGCTTCACCCGCGCCCGCGCGGCGTGTCCCGAGCCGCCGGTGGCCATCAGCTTCGCATTCCCCGGCCCCGCCGACTACCGCGCCGGCGTCATCGGGGACCTCACCAACCTCCCGGCCTTCCGCGGTGGCGTCGCACTCGCGCCGATGCTCGAGGCGAAGTTCGGCCTGCCCGTCTTCATCAACAACGACGGCGACCTCTTCGCCTACGGCGAGGCCATCGCCGGCTTCCTGCCGTGGGTGAACGACCAGCTTGCGCAGGCCGGCAGCCCGCGCCGCTTCGAGAACCTCGTGGGCGTCACCCTCGGCACCGGCTTCGGCGGCGGCATCGTCCGCCGCGGCGAGCTCCTCACCGGCGACAACTCCATGGCCGCCGAGATCTGCATGCTGCGCAACAAGCGCGATCCGCAGTGGAACGCCGAGGAGGGCGCCAGCATTCGTGCCGTGCGCAGAGGCTACGCGGAGGCCGCCGGCATCCCGTTCGCCGACGCCCCGAATCCCCGCGAGATCGAAGAGATCGCCCTCGGCAAGCGCCCCTGCGACCGCGCCGCCGCCACCGAGGCCTACCGCCGGCTCGGCGAAGTCGTGGGCGACGCCCTCGCCCACGCCCTCACGCTCGTCGACGGCCTCGCCGTGATCGGAGGCGGCCTGTCGGCGGCCGGCCCGCTCTACCTGCCCGCGCTGCTCGCGGAGTTGAACGGCACCTACGCCACGCCCGCCGGGGGCACCCGCCGCCGCCTCGTCCAGCAGGCCTTCAACCTTGAGGACGCCGACCAACTCGCCGCCTTCCTCCGCGGTGCGACCCACGAGATCAACGTGCCCGGCACCAACCATCGGATCGCGTACGATCCGCTCGCCCGCATCGGCGTCGGCGTCTCGCGGCTCGGCACCAGCGAAGCCATCGCCCTCGGCGCCCACGCCTTCGCCCTCCAGCAGCTCGATCGAAAATGAACCCCAATTGGCTTGGTACCACCTGCGCCGGCTTGTCGCTCGCCGCGTTCTTCCTCTGTCATCGTTGGGCACTCGGTCTGCCGCCGACTCGGCAACGCCGAATCGGCATCGCCGCATTGGTCTTGGCGGTTCCGGGGGCGAGCTTCGCGGGATTCTACCTTCATCTGGCGCGGGAAGCCGCATGGTACTATGAGTTTCGCTCGTGGCCTGCCACCGAGTGTCTGCTATGCTTTATCGGCATCGCCGGTGGCTTCTCCGCCGCCCTGCTGCCCCGGCAAATGCGCATCGTGCCGCTCGTGTGCACCGCAGTGCTATCGATCGCGCCGATCATGAAGCCCTTCATTGCGCCGCTTCATAGGGACGAGCTTCGCAACGATTGGTCCGGCCCGGTCTGCCTGCAAAGCACGCAATCGACCTGCGGTGCCGCCTCGGCCGCCACCATTCTCCGAGCACAGGGCATTGCCACAACGGAAAGTCAATTGGCCCATGCCGCATATTCCTATGCCGGCGGCACCGAGGCGTGGTATCTGGCCCGTGCGATTCGACAGCGCGGAGCCCGCGTGCGTTTTCGTCTCACTGCGGGATTCAATCCCGACGTCAACCTCCCCGCCATCGCCGGCGTCCGCCTCGGCCCGGTCGGGCACTTCATCGCAATCCTAGCCCGTGATGGCGACCGATACCGGATAGGCGATCCATTGAACGGCCCTGAGACTCTAACCCGCGCCGAACTCCTCGCCCGATACCAGTTCACCGGTTTCTATCTGGTGCCCGTTACTCCCAAATAGGAAAGCATACCGCGCGTGCCCTCGGTCTGCTCGTTCACACCGCCACAGACCTTTCGCGTCTTCGCCCTCCAACAGATCGCCCAGCACTAAAAGCAAAACCGGTCGTCGGCTGCGCGCTTTTTCCGGTGGACCGGCCCCGGCCCGCGCCGCACATTCTCCGCCCTCGTTCCGCCCGCCGCACCCCGCCGCGGGCCGCTCCACCCTCCACGAATCACTTACGATGAACATCAGCGTTCTCAGCGACGGCGGCTGGGGCACGGCACTCGCCAAGGTCCTCTGCGAAAACAAGCACTCGGTCACCCTCTGGGGCCCGTTTCCCGACTACCTCGCGGAAATGGCGCGCACGCGCCGCAACGAGAAGTTTCTCAAGGGCGTGGAGCTGCCGGCCGAGTTGCGTTTCGAGGCGGATCTCGCGAAGGCGATCGCCGGCGCCGAACTCGTCGTGCTCGCCGCACCGAGCCAGTTCATGCGCGGCCTGCTGGAAAAACTCCGTTCCATCCCGCGGCCGGCGGAGCTGATCTACGTCAACGTGGCGAAGGGCATCGAGACCGGTTCCTGCAAGCGCGTGAGCGAGCTGGTGGCCGAGTTTCTCGGCGAGGTCCGCTACGCGATCCTTTCCGGCCCGAGCCATGCCGAGGAGGTCGCCCGCCGTATCCCGACAGCGGTGATGACCGCTTCGCGCGACCCGCAGGCGGCACTCGCCGTCCAGCAGGCGTTCATGAACGAGTACCTGCGCGTCTACACCTCCGACGATGTCGTCGGTGCCGAGCTCGGCGGCGCACTCAAGAACGTGCTCGCGCTCGCCGCCGGCATCCTCGACGGCATGGGTCTGGGCGACAACACGAAGGCCGCGCTCATGACCCGCGGCATCGTGGAGATGGCGCGCCTCGGCGAAGCGCTCGGCGGTCGCCATGAAACATTCTCCGGGCTCAGCGGCATCGGCGATCTCATCGTCACCTGCACCAGCCAGCACAGCCGCAACCGCCATGTGGGCGAGGAACTCGGCAAGGGCCGCAAGCTCGCCGAGATCCAGAAGGAGATGGGCCTCGTCGTCGCCGAGGGCGTGAAGACCGCGAGCAGCGCCTACGACCTCGCGCGCCGCGCCGGCGTCGAGACCCCGATCATCGACGAGGTCCACGCCAGTCTCTACGCCGACAAAGACCCGCGCCTCGCCCTGCGCGATCTCATGCTGCGCGACGCCAAACCCGAGCGCCACCGCGCGGGCTGAACGCGCGGTCAGGGCGGGATCGCCGCGCGAACGGGCGTGCCCGAAGGCGGCCGAAGACGCGGTGGCAGTCGGGCACTATTCTCCCGCTGTCCGGCTTCCCTTCGTTCTCTTCGTTACCTTCTGTCGTCCGCGCCGTGAGATTGGTGATCAGCGCGCCGGCTCCATCACACCGTCCGGATCATCCAGCCGCCAGATCGTCGCATAGCGCACGGCACCGATCTTCGTCCACCGGCCGGCGAGACGCCCGCGGAAGCATCCCCAGTCCTCGATCTCGAACGGGAACAGGACCGCATACACGGGCCGCCCCGCACGCCGGGCGGCGGCATAGACTTCGCGACTGAGGGGCACGTCCAGAACATCCCACCGCACCAAAGTGAACTGGCCGGCGTAGTGGAATACTCCGGTCGTCTGCATCGCCAGCACGACGGCATCAGCCGGCACGTGAGCTGCGGTCCATGCACAGATTTCGGGGTAGATCCGCTCGCCTTCGCCCACTTTCAGGATGCCGAAACGCTGCACCATTCCGGCCTGGACCCACAGGGTGGCCACCAACGCCACCACGACCGAAACGACCGCCGCCACCGCCCGAACGGGGCCGTGACTCCCAGCGCCGCGGAAGCTCCGCGCCACCCACCGCAGACCGGCGACCGAGAGAACAATCAGCGCCGGAAACGCCGGCAGCAGAAAGCGCAGATACCACCAGCTCTCGGTGCTGAACCAGTAGGAGACATAGAATCCGAAAACCACCGCCACCCACGCCGCCAAGCAGGCCGCCAGACGCCCCGGAATCCCGGAGCGCCGCCCCACCAGGAGCGCAATGACCGCGAAGGGCGCCAACGGTACGAGTTGCGGCAGCCCCCAGGCGTAGTTCGCCAACGCCGGACCGACATTGGCCCAGCTGAAGAGCGAGCCCACCTCGCCGTAACCGGTCGTTATATACTTCCCAAACAGCACGTGGTTCGTCTGCGCCCAGAGGGCCGCGCCGGGCAGTCCGCCCAGGCCGAACAGCAGCCACCGCCGCCAGTCCAGGCCCAGCACGATTCCCGCCGGCAACAACACCAACGCGTTTGAGGGCCGGATAAACACCGCCACCGCCACCGCCGCCCCGGCCAACAACGCCAGCCAACGTCGCGCCCGACTCGCCCACACCAGCACGATCGCCAGCGTCGTCCACAGCATCGCCGGCACGTCGCTCATCGCCTGCAGGCCCATGTGCAGCACCAACGGACACGCGGCGAGCACCGCCACCGCCACCAGCGCCCAACCGCGTTCCAGCCCCACCTGCCGAGCCAGCAAATAGGCGACCGGCAGGCTGCCCAGAAGCATGAGCCACATCGCGACCGCCATTCCTCGATCGAGGGTGCCACCAAGGGAAGCGAGCGCATACAGCGCCGAGAGCCCCAGCGGGTAGGTGGGCGCCATCCGCCCGTCGGGCCGAGGCTTGAAGCCGAGCGGCACGTAGGCGTAGTCAGGCAACGCCACCGCCACGCCCGCCAACGGCCGCTGCTCCGCCACGAGTTGGCCCGCCAACATCAGCTTCGCATTGTTGGCGTAGCCCGAGGAGTCGGAGCCGCCTGCGTAAGCCCCCATCTTCATCCAGGTGAGCCACGCGTAGCCGAGGAACACTGCGACAACAAACAGCCACACCACCCCGCGCCCGCGCCGTCCCGAGCAACGGTCGGTGGCGTAGCGGGTGAACTGGTTCAGCTTCGCGACGAACATCGCTGCCACGTTGGGCGGTCTTTCCGTCCGCGTCGAGCGGGCACACCGTCATCGTCACCGCAGCGAGGCCGGCACCTCGCGCCGGAGTCATCACCCCGGACCCGATCAAGCCGAAGCCACTCCGGGCTGATGCTCACTGCGGCCGCATTGATGCGGCGAGCCTCAGCTGCGGTAGTCGGCGTTCTCGCTCACGTACTCGTGGGTGAGATCGGCACCGATCACGGTCGCCTCCGCGGCGCCCGCGCCGAGGTCGATCTCGATCTCCACGCAACGCTCGTGCGGCGGGAAGTCGATCGGCGGCGAGAACACGCCGTCCTTCGGCTCCGCGCTGGCGTAGAGCTCGGCCGCCTTCAGGTGCGCGACCAGCGCCTGCTCCTTCGCGGGATCGAGGGCGAAGATGCCGTCGGCCACGATCTGTATGCCGCCGAGGCTCATGCGCGTGCGGTTGAGCGGGATGCCCGGCTCGTGCGCGCCCACGTACTTGCCCACCGCCTGCACGAGGCGGCCGACGTTCGGGTCGTTGCCGGCGACGGCGCACTTGAACAGCGGGGCGTTGACGACGGTTTTGCCGATGGCGCGGGCCGCGGCCTCGGTGGGCGCGCCCTTCACGGTCACGCGCATCACGTGGCGCACGCCCTCGCCGTTGCGGGCGACATCCTCGGCGAGATCGCGGCAGACCTGCGTGAGCGCGGCCTCGAAGGCGGCGAGATCGGGGCAGGGGACGGCGCCGGAGCTGAGCAGCACGACGGTGTCCGAGGTGCTCGTGTCGCTGTCGATGCTCATCCGGTTGAAACTGCGGTCGACGGCGCGGGCGAGGATCGCGCGCAACGTGGCGCGCGGCACGGCGAGGTCGGTGAGCACGTAGACCAGCATCGTCGCCATGTTCGGCTCGATCATGCCCGCACCTTTCGCGATGCCGACGATGCTGCCACCCTGCAGGTCGGCGCGGCGGATCTTCGGATACAGATCGGTGGTGACGATGCCCTCGGCGGCCGGGAGGATGGAGCCGGGTTTCAACGACGCCACCGCCTGCGGCAACGCGGTGATCATCTGGTCGGCCGGGAGCCGCCAGCCGATCACGCCGGTGGAGCTCGGCAGCACTTCGGTCGGAGCCAGGCCGAGCGCCTGCGCGGTCGCGGCGCAGAGCTTCTCCGAGGTCTCGACGCCGCCGGGTGCGCACACGTTGGAAATCTTGTTGTTCACGATGATCGCCCCGAGCTTCGGCTCGGCGAGGCGCTTGCGGCCCACGATCACCGGCGCGCCCGGGAAGGCGTTCTTCGTGAACATCGCGGCGAAGTCGGCCGTGGGCCGGTCGA
>JAEXPL010000370.1 GCA_023446865.1 Verrucomicrobiota bacterium
GATATCGACCTTGTTCTCGCGGTGGTAGTCGAAGAAGAGCGTCTCGGCGCAGCGCTTGCCCTCGTCGTAGCAGGAGCGGCGGCCGATGGGGTTGACGTGGCCCCAGTACTCCTCGCGCTGCGGATGCATCTCGGGATCGCCGTAGACCTCGGAGGTGGAGGCCTGGAACACGCGGGCCTTCACCCGCTTGGCCAGCCCGAGGCAGTTGATCGCGCCCATGACCGAGGTCTTGGTGGTCTTGATCGGGTTGTACTGGTAATGCGGCGGCGAGGCGGGGCAGGCGAGGTTGTAGATCTGGTCGACCTCGAACTTGAACGGGTCGACGACGTCGTGCCGCACGAACTCGAAGCGCGGATGCTGCAGCAGGTGGGCGAGGTTCACCTTCCGGCCGGTGAAGAGATTGTCGAGGCACACGACCTCGTGGCCGTCGTTGACGAGGCGCTCGCAGAGATGCGAGCCGAGGAATCCGGCGCCACCGGTGACGAGAATGCGCATGGCCGGACCGTGCAGGAAGGCGCGGGTTTTGCCAGCAAATGTTGGAACGGGAACAGGCTCGCACGGACCCCAAGTTCGGCGGCGGCCGCGCGACCGGCGCGTCAAGGTTTTGTTCCGCGAATACCATGAACTAATTTCATTGAAACGTGAGAGTGAAACTCTACTCACGACAGCTCCTCCGACCCCGAATTGGAGGTTCATCAAACCACAAACCAAGAAAACTAGACCATGAAACTCGTTGCTGTCTTTGCAGCTTCCCTCCTCAGCGTCGCCGCGTTCGCCCAGTCCGCGGCCGTCGAGCCCCAGGCCGCCTCCGCGGGTCTGATCGGCAAGCGCTACATCGGCACCGGCTTCGGCTGGACCGACATCAACCACTCGTCGATCGAAGGCCTCGGCGCCGGGATCGACGTCAACGTGCCCGTGACCGCCAACCTCGACATCACCGCCTCCTACGGTTTCTCGTGGGTTGAGGGTGTGATCGGCGTCGGCCACACCGCCTCGGTCGCCGCGACCAGCTACATCACCCGTGGCGACAGCAAGTACTACGGTTCGTTGAGCACCGGCTACGCCTGGGTCGAGAACCGTTTCGACAAGGACCACCAGGTCTGGGGCGTCGAGGTCGGTATCGAGCGCGCGGTGAACGAGAAGATCTCGTCCACGTTCAGCGTCGGCTACGACGACGATCTCGGCCAGCACCGTGAAGGCGCCTGGGACGTTGCGATCGGCGCGACGTACAACATCTGCTCGAAGCTCGTCGGCACGGCCGAGATCTCCCTCATCGAGGGCGGCTCGATCAGCTACGTGGCTGGTGTCGCGTACCGCTTCTGAGCGGACGCCAAGAATCGGTTTCTGAAACAGGAACCCGCGGGCTCGCGCCCGCGGGTTCTTTGTTTTGCGAGAGGGCGCTTGGGTCTTGAACGGGCGCCTGAAGGTAGGGCGTTCGGCCGAACGGCAGAATGGGCCCGTCGCGTTCACGGATGGCCCGTGGGTCCATCCCGACCTCGGCGTTTCATACCCCGGGGGCCAGTAGTCATGGCTGGCGGCTCGTGATCCCTCGGTTGCCGCAATTCCACGAGCGAATCTCCGTCCACGGTTGGTGAAATCGCGGGCCGGCATGCTTTCCCGGTGTGTCCGGTCTCCGACCGGACACCTTTGACTTCAGCCGTGCCCGCCGGCCCACGTTTTCCGGCGTCCAGTCGAAGACTGGAGCTTGCTCGCAGACTGCGGGATCACGGCTCAGGCCGGCGGCTTCGGCAGAAGTTTCGCGACGAGCCAGATCAGCACCACGACCACGACGGCGAGCGCGCCCCAGAACGCGTAACGGGCGGCCGGGCCGCCGAGATCGAAGCGGAAGGTCCGCTCGACCGCACCGTCGTCGGTGACGAGTGTCGCGGTGTTTGGGACGACGGCGAGCAGACGGGGCGCGGCGAGCTGGAGATCGTAGCGCGGGGCGTTGGCGGTGGGGTTGCCATGGAGGAGCTCGCAGCCGGTTGTCTCCGTGGCGCGGAAACGCAGGCGGCGCACAGGATAGAACGCGTCCGCTTTCACCGGCGCGAAGGCGGCGTTGTCGCCGTGGTCGATCTCGACGAACAGCTTCGCCGTCTGCGGTCGCGACTGGAGGGCGATGGTGAAGGTGGCGGGATCGGAGGCGCTGTGGCGCACGATCGAGGCGCCGCCGAGCAGGCGGGGCCACGGTTGGCCGCGGGAATCCACCGTGGTTTCGAGCACGGAGACCGTGCGGGAAAACACCGGCTCGTTGATCGTGAGGCGCAGGCTGGTGATCGGCGTGCCCTCGACGGGCAGTTGCAGCTCCCAGCGGCCGACGGTGCGGCGCTCCGCATCGGGCGCGGGCACCAGGGCGAGCGGAATCGTGCGCTGGCGCGACGTGCGCTCGAGGAGATAGGGCACCTGCCGGTCGCCGCGGACGAGGCGCAGATCGCCGAGATCGTTGCGGCTGCGGGCGAGCGTGGCGACGTCGAGCTCGAGGATCTGGGCGCCGGAGGTGGCGAGCCGCACCTCGCGACGGAAGCGCCACTGGGCGGCATCGATCGGGCCGGCGAACTCCGGCACCTCGGCGGGCAACTGCGCGGGACGGTAGCCGGTGTTGGCGGCGCGCGGTGAGGCCGGCGCGGCGACCGAAGGCAACCGGCCCCAATCGGCGGCGAACGCGGCGACGTCGTAGCGCGGCGAACTCGCGTGCGGTGCTCCGGAGAGAAGGGTGTAGGTGCCGGCGGCGGGCGCCTCGAAACCGAGATCCACGCGGCGGAGACGGGCGGTGAGGCGGAGGTCGGAGAGCGGCGGACTGTCGCCGTTCTCGAGGACGAGTTCGAGTCGCGCGGTCGGCGCCACGGCATCGACCGGAAGCGCGAGCTGCTCGAAGTGGCGGTCGCCGGGCAGCACCAATCGCAGGTAGGTGCCGGCGGCCAGCGTGTCCTCGACGATCTCGTCGTCGGTGGCGCGCTGGGCGACCAGGCGCACGGGGCGCTGGAAGACGCCTTCACGCGCCTCGAGCACGAACTCGGCGAGCGGGCGGTGCTTGAGCCCAAGGTCGAGCACGAGTCGGGTGGCGGAGGCTTCCTGTTCGGTGGCGGCGATCACCACGGGCTGGTCGATGAGGAGCTCGGGGCCGGCCCCTCCGGTTTCGACCACCACCGCGGTGATCGGCACGGGCGGGGTGTCGCCGTCGGCGAGGGTGAGCCGCACGGTACGGCCCACGGTGCCGCGGAGGTCGAGGGCGATCTGTTCGATGCCGCCGCGCATCCGGAAAACGAGGGCGGAGTCGACCACGCGCTGCCAGCGGCCGTCGGAGGTCTCGACCTCGACGGAGGCGCTCTTCACGAACTCGGGGGCCGGAATCTCCAGACGCAGGCGCTGGAGCGATTGGGCTTTGGCGAGGCCGAACTCGACGACGAGACCTTGGGGCTCGACCCGCGCCTGGGTGGGGATGCGCTCTACGGAGGGGCGCGTCGTGTCGCGGCGGACGATCGCGAAGGGCAGCTCCGCGCCGTCGGGTCCAAGCAGGCGGAGGTCGGCGAGATCGGCGCGGGCGGAGTCGAGCGTCTCGGCGGGGAGCGTGAGGCGGATCGGGCCGGCGCGGTCGAGCGTCACGGTCTGGCGGAACTCCCAGGCGGAGGTGTCGAGCGCCGCGGCCGGGATGGCCAGCGCGGCGGCGAGCGCGACGAGGGGAAGGAAGCGGAGCGGTTTCACGGTTGGGCGGGCGGGTTGCTGCGGAGGAACCGTTGGATGAGGAACGAGGCGGCGAGCGCGACGACGGCGACAACGAAGAACGCCGCGATGCGGTAGATCTGGTCGAGTCGGGCGAGGTCGTGGAAGATCAACTTCGCAAACGCCACGCCGAGCAGCGCGATGCCGGCGTAGCGGGCGGCACGCAGGCGGCGCACGATGCCGGCGACGAGCAGCAGCAGGGCGAAGAGCGCCCAGGCGATCGTGTACGACATGTCGCGGGCGAAGTTGCCGGAGAACTCGAACCGCACCCACGCGTTGGCGGGAGTGAAGTAGTCGGCGATCTCGAAGTTCACGAGGGCGAAGGCGAGGATGGTGCCGAGCGTGGCGAGCAGCGCGGGAGCGTCGCAGCCGAGCACGCGGTCGCGCGGCGCGGCGAGCAGGCGCGCGCCGGCGAAACAGCAGAGCGTGGCCACGCCGTAGGTGAGCAGGATCCAGTTGAAGATCGGAGTGGGGCTGCGCTCCGCGTAATGGAGCACCTCGGGATTCAGGATCAGCCGGGCGAAGACGGCGGCGAGCAGGGCGACGCCCGTCACGCGCAGGCCCGGGTGCGGGATGCGGTGGTAGAGCCAAAGCAGCGCCGTGCCCTCGAGCGCCCAGCCCACCGTGAGCCAGTGGCGCGAGAACTGGAGCGGGAACACCAGCGTGACGAAGAACAAAGTCGCCGCGCCGAACCACGCGAGGCGGTTGAGGCGGTACGGGGCGTCGGCCGGGATCGTGCGCAGGAGGACGATCAGGCCGAAGAGCGGCGGCAGTGCGCAGGCGAGGGCGAGCAGGCCGGGTACATCGTTGGGATAGGCCGCCATCACCGCCTTGTGGATGAGCGAGAAGTGCAGCGGGAGCGAGAGAGCGGCGGCGGCCCAGGGCGGTTGGAGATCGAGGATACGCCGGCGGAAGAGGAAGGGCAGGGCGAGGAAGCCGAGGCCGAAACCGATGAACCAGCCGAGGGCGATCGTCTTGTCGCCGAGGCCGGAGCGTTCGGCCCACCAAGCGTATTGGATGAGCAGTGCTCCCGCCAACGCCACGAGCACCGCGGAGCCTCGGCGCGCGACGATGGCGATGCCGGAGAGCAGCGCCGCGAGCAGCAGCACCACGCCGAAGATCGGCGAGGGATCCGGCTGGCGGAGCTTGAAGACGAGCATCAGCAGCAGCGCGAACGGCAGGCCGGCGGTGGCGTCGGGCAGGTAGACAGACCAGTCCGGGGCACCGTCCGCGAGCGAACCGCCGAAGCGGCGCAGGAGCCACGCGACGCCGGCGCAGAAGAAGAGCGTGAAACCGGCGACGAGCAGCAGCTCCGAGGTGCCGGTGGCTATCCCCGTCGGCAGTTGCGCGATGGCGACGCCGAGGACGATCAACGTGAGCAGAAGCGAGGCGGCCAGCGCGGCGAGCAGCCGGGTGAGCGCGGCGAGGACCAGCGCGAAGAGATTGAGCACGAGCACCGTCGGCCAGAGCCACCAGCCGACCTCGTCCATCTGCGTGAAGGGAATCAGGAGCAGGATGAGGCCCAGCGGCGGGAAGAGCGCGCTCCAGCGGCGGGCGTCGAGGCCGGGCTCGAGGCGTTCCTGGACGAACGGGAACACGGCGTGCACTGCGGCGGCAATGACGACGAAGGCCAGCGCCCACGGTAGGAGTGCGGCGTTCACGGCCGTGGCAATCCAAATGGCGGCGACGCCGAAAGCGCCGAGTCCGGCGAAGAGCGAAAGTCGCGCGAACGAGCGGTGGAGCGCGCAGACGGCGAGCAGCGCGAGGTCCGCCAGCAGGATCGTTCCGAGGACATAGC
>JAEXPL010000373.1 GCA_023446865.1 Verrucomicrobiota bacterium
CTTTGCGGCGCTGTTGCCGGTCCTGCGGGCCAAGGGCGTGGCCATTGCGGACGGCCCTTGGGACTCGCCCGCCTGCCATGGTTGCATCATCCGCGATCCCGACGGCAACGAGATCATCCTCCACCAGCGCAAGCACCCGACCGGCTGAAGCGCGGGGCGCTCCCGCGGTCGCGACCGTCTTCCGCATCCGAATTTTCCCATGTCCGAACTCATTTGCGTTACCGGCCTGACCAACCGCGAGTTTTTCGCCCAGCATGCCCGTGCCGGCCGCGTTGGTCTCGTCGGTGGCGGCGAGCTCGTCAACCGGCTCATCGCCCGGGCGCAGCGGCACCTCGATACGCGCCACGACTGGAGCCTGTGGTCGCATGCGTTCGTTTTCCAGGGCGAGCGCGTCGACGGACACCACTGGGTGATCGAGTCGGACCTCGACATCCACCGGAAGCACATTCGGCTCGGCTTGCAGGAGAACCGGGTCGCGAAGTACTTCGACGACGGCACGTGCACCGTCGCCGCCGTGATCGATTTCGGGCTCACCGCTGAGCAGGTGCGCGCGGTACTGGCACACTCGCTCGATCTGGTGGCGAACAACACCCGCTACTCGTTGCGCGAGCTGTTCGGCACGCTCTTCGCGCTGAAGCACCCGGAGCTGCGCACAGCGGAGAACCTGCTCGCGCGCGATCGTTCGTTCTACTGCTCGGCGTTTGTGCGCCATGTCTTCACGCAGGCCGGCGTGGAACTCGCGCCCGGCGTGGCGGAGAAGAACACGACTCCGGAGGATCTCTTCCGTAGCGCCCGCGAGCACACGCAATGGCTGCTCGTGCGCCGCCGCCCCACCAGTCAGGTCAAGGCCGCGGTGCGCCGGGTGCGCGCACGGATTCGTTTGGCGGGATTCTGAGCGCGGTGCGGAGCGCCATCCGCTCCGGAGTGGGCCGAATGGTCTCCGACCGGTCGTGCCGGGCGTGAGCCGAAGCGGACAGGGTGAGACGTGCGCCGGGTAGCAGCGCGATCGAGCGTGGCCAGTCCGAGACTGGCCTGGCCCTACTGGCCGGGCGTGGCAGGTGTAGGACCGCCTTCCAGCCGACGGTGCTGCGCAATCGGTTCAGGCGCGCTGCTCTCCTGTTGTTGCACGCTGCGTCGTCGCGCGAGATTTCTCGCCTGCGGTTTTGACGCTGAAGCGGGGGGACGTCATCAACTTCGCATGCCAGCCACACAGCCTCGCGCGCCCCGTGCCCCCTACTGGCAGCGGTTGTGGCGGCGTCCGGTCTTCAAACGCGGGTTCTACGAGGTGTTGGGGCTCTTGCTTTGGCGGCAGCCGGGTCTGCAGATGCTCAATTGTGGTTATGCCGAGAAGGATTTCACGTTGCCGACGCCACCTTCGGATCTCGTTGCAGAGCGCTTGGGCTGCCAGCTCTACCACCGGCTGGTGCGGGATGTGGCCCTGCGCGACCGCGACGTGGTGGAGATCGGTTGCGGCCGCAGCGGTGGTGCGCGCTTCCTCGCCCACACGACGCAGCCGCGTTCCTATCTCGCGACCGACGCCTCGCGGCTGCTCATCCTCGGCAACCGCCGCCGGTCCACGCCCGGATTGCGCTTCGCTGCTGCGGCGGCCACGGCGCTGCCGGTGGCCGCGGCGAGCTGTGATGTGCTGCTCGGCGTGGAGGCGATCCACCCGCTGCCGGACAAGGGCGCACTACTGGCCGAAGCGAGCCGGGTGCTGCGCCCGGGCGGGGTACTCCTGCTGGCCGACTTCTTCTATACCCGGGAAACCTCCCCTCATTCGGTTGCTGGCTTCCACGCGCTGATCCGTGCCGCAGCGTGGCGATTGGTCTCCGAAGAGGATTGGACGCAGCAGGCGGTCGCCGCGCTTGCCGAGGATTCGCCCCGGCGCCTCGCCACGATCAACGCGTTGCCACGGCTGTTGCGCCGACCGGCGCTCTCCTTCGCGGGGACCACTGAAAGCCCTCTCTACCGCCAACTCGGCAACGGCCAGGCGCGGTACCTTTTCTTCAAGCTGCAGAAGGCGGGCTGAACGGTCGGAAATCCGGGAAATCAGCTACCGCGGTGCAGCAGCGACTCGACGAGAGCGCGGAGGAAGGCGGTGTCGCCGGGAAGCTTGGACAAATCGGAGAGCGCGGCGGCCGTGAGTTCCGCGGCGCGCTGGCGGGCGCCGTCGAGGCCAAGCACCCGCACCATCGTGGCTTTCTGCGCGGTGGCGTCCTTGCCGGCGGTCTTGCCGAGCTCGGCGGAGGTCGCGGTGGTGTCGAGCACGTCGTCGATCACCTGGAAGGCGAGGCCGACGGCGCGGCCGAAGCGGCGGAGCGTGGCGAGCTGGGCTTCGTCGGCGCCGCCGATCAGGCCGCCGAGCGCGAGGCTGCAGGCGATCATCGCGGCGGTTTTGCCGTTGTGGATGAACTCGACCTGGTCGCGGGTGGCCGGGGCCTTCTCACACTCGATGTCCTCCATCTGCCCGCCGATGAGCTCGGTGCTGCCGGCGGCCTGTCCGAGTTCGCACACGAGGGCGGCGGCGAGGGTGGGGCGGTCGGCGTAGTGCGAGGCAAGCAGGGCGAAGGCGTGAGTGAGCAGCGCGTCACCGGCGAGGATCGCGGTGGGCTCGTCGAAGGCCTTGTGGCAGGTCGGGCGGCCGCGGCGGAGGTCGTCGTTGTCGAGCGCCGGCAGGTCGTCGTGGATGAGCGAGTAGGTGTGCACGGACTCGATGGCCGCGGCGGCCGCGGCGGCTTCGGCGCGCCGGCCGAAGAGCTCGGCCGCGGCGAGGACGAGTACCGGGCGTATGCGTTTGCCGCCCGCCTCCAGACTGTAGCGCATGGCCGCATGGAGCCGCATGGGCCGTGTTTGAGCGGTGGGCACGAAACGGTCGAGCGCTTGCTCGGCTTCGAGGCGGAGTTGGGAGAATTGGGCGGCGAAGTCCATGGCGCGCAGGGAAGTGTGGGCGGAGTTAACCGCGAAGAACGCGAAGAACGCAAAGGGCGTTTTCGGGGGCGGTGGCCCAGCATTCGGGGGTAGGGCGAACCCTCCGGGTGAGCCGCGCATGATTCGGCTCACCGGGGATCGGATCTACCACGGGCTCGCGTCGCACTTGCCCGTTGCCGGGGGCGGTATGTGCCGTTTGTCTCGGGCAGAATGTTCGCGAATCCCATCGTCCAACGCGCCCGGCCGCACATCCAGGCCCTCTCGGGCTACGTGCCGGGTCTGCAGCCGCAGGAACCGGGCTGGATCAAGCTCAACACCAACGAAAACGCCTACCCGCCCAGCCCGCGCGTGGTCGAGGCGCTGCGCCGCGAGATCGGCGCCGACGGTGCGTCGCTCCGGCTCTACCCGAACCCGACCAGCGCGCCCCTTCGCGCGGCGGTGGCGGAGCGACACGGGCTGACACCCGCCAATGTCTGCATCGGCAACGGCGGTGACGACATCCTCAACCTGCTCGTGCGTGTCTTCTGCGGTCCGGAGGTCGCGGGTGCGTGGACGGTGCCAAGCTACTCGCTCTACCCGGTGCTCATCGGCCTCGAAGGCGCGCCGGTGCAGGAGGCGCCGTTCACCCGCGAGATGTGCCTGCCGGTCGAGGCCATCGTGGCCTCCGACGCGCCGATCCTGTTTCTGACGACGCCCAACGCCCCGACCGGCGTCGGTTTCTCGGAGGCGGATCTCCGCGCGGTGATCCAGGGGTTCCGTGGCCTCGTCGTGGCCGACGAAACCTACGCGCCCTTTGCCGAAACGAATCTCGCCGCCTGGGTGCGTGAGTATCCGAACCTTTGCGTCACGCGTTCGTTCTCGAAGGTCTACTGCCTCGCGGGCCAACGCATCGGTTACGCTCTCGCGCACGCGGAGGTGATCGACCTGCTCGACCGGGTGCGCGACAGCTACAACGTCTCGCGCCTCGCGCAGACGGCGGCGCTGGCGGCGTTCGGTGACGTCGCGTACTACGACGAGCTCATCCGGAAGATCCGCGCCACGCGCGAACGCTTCCGGAGCGAGCTCACCGAGCGGCGCGGGTGGTTCGTCTATCCGTCGGAGACCAACTTCGTCTTTGCCGAGCCGCGCGACGCCGCCGGCCGCACCGGGCCCGAGGTCACGAAGGCGTTCTACGACTTCCTCTGCGCCAACAAGATCCTCGTGCGCTGCTTCCCGAGTCACCCCTTGACCCGCAATTTCGCGCGAATCAGCATCGGCACCGACGAGGAGATGAACATCCTCCTCAACACCATCGACACATGGCTACGAAACGCACCGCCACCGTCCAGCGCCGCACCCACGAAACCGACATCGAGCTGACGCTCACCGTCGACGGCACCGGCGAGTCGAAGATCGAGACCGGTATCCCGTTTTTCGATCACATGCTCACGCTCTTCGCGCGGCACGGGTCGTTCGACCTGCAGGTGCGCGCCAAGGGCGATGTCGAGGTCGACTACCACCACACTGTCGAGGATGTCGGCATCGTGCTCGGGCAGGCCTTCGCGGAAGCGCTCGGCGACAAGGCCGGCATCCGTCGCTACGGCTTCTTCCTGCTCCCGATGGACGAGACGCTCGCGCGGGTCGTCGTCGACCTGAGCGGCCGCGCGGTGCTGGTCTACAAGGCCGAGTGCGCGCACCCCTTCATCCGCGACTTCAATCTCATCCTCGTGAAGGAGTTCTTCCGCTCGTTCACCAACGCGATCGGGGCCAACGTTCACGCAGCGATCGAGTACGGCGAAGAACCGCACCACATCGCCGAGGCGCTGTTCAAGGGCCTCGGGCGCGCGCTCGACGTCTGCTGCCAGATCGATCCGCGCCACGCCGGCAAGGTGCCCAGCACCAAGGGCAGCCTGAAGGGCTGATTTCCAAGTCCCGGTTCGTTAGTTCGCAGGGCGCCTTGGGGCGCCCTTTCTCTTTTCCGGGACTGGAACGGCGGAGGCTTTGGGTCGTTTGCCAGTTTCGGGTTGCCCCGTGGCGGTGCGGCCCGAAAACACCTGTCCGGCTCTGGCGTTCGGAGCACCTCATTTCGCCCATGAATCCGCAATCCGCAGTCCGCGACCCGCAATCACCTTCCGCTCGTCCGCGGCTGGCACTGCTCAACTATGGCATGGGCAACCTGCGCAGCGTCGCCAAGGCGTTCGAGGTGTCCGGGGCCGAGGTGCGTGTTGTCGAAAAAACCGAGGAGATCGGCGCGGCGGACGGCCTGGTGTTGCCGGGGGTGGGGGCGTTGCCGGACTGCGTGGAGGCGCTGAAGGCGACCGGTCTCGGCGAGGCGGTGCGGCGCTGGATTGGGGAGGACAGACCGTTCTTCGGTATCTGCCTGGGGATGCAGGCCCTGTTCGATGAGTCGGAGGAGGGCGCCTGTCGCGGGCTGGGGATCTTCCCGGGCGCTGTGCGGCGTTTCCGTCTGCCGGCGGAGTACAAGGTGCCGCACATGGGCTGGAATCCGGTGGTGTTTCGGCAGGCGGGTTCACCGCTCGCGGCCGGCCTCCGGAGCGAGGGCGAGCCGTTCTATTTCGTGCACAGCTACCACTGTGTGCCGGCCGACCGTGCGCTGGTCTTCGGCGAGTGCGACTACGGCGGGCCATTCGTGGCGGCGATCGCCCGTGGGCGGTGCGTGGCGACCCAGTTTCACCCCGAGAAGAGCCAGGCCGCCGGCCTGCGGCTGTACCGCAACTTCGTCGATCTCTGCCGCGGTTCCCGCTGACCGACCGGAGGCTGGTCGGGCAGGGGCGTGGCCAGCAGCCGCGCTCATCCCGCGCAGCGGTGGCGCGGCGGTATCTAAATTCGGGAGCTCCGGTTTTGTCCGCTTTGCAAAAGTGGTCCGGACGTGTTCTCTGGCTCCATCATGCCGACCGAAGCTACCCTCCGACTTGAAGACAAAGAATTTAAGCTGCCCATCATCGTGGGCACCGAAGGCGAGAAAGCCATCGACTGCCGCAACCTTCGCGCGAACACGGGTCACATCACATTCGACGAAGGCTACGGCAACACCGGCTCCTGCGAGAGCGAGGTGACGTTCATCGACGGTGAAGTGGGCATCCTGCGCTACCGCGGTTATCCGATCGAGCAACTCGCCGAGAAGAGCGACTTCGTCGAGACCGCCTATCTGGTGATGCACGGCGAGCTGCCGGCGCCCGGCCAGCGCCAGCGCTTCTCCTCCTACCTCCGCGAGAACTCCGATCTTCATCGCGGCCTTTATCATCTGCTGGAGGAGTTTCCGTCGGATTCGCATCCGATGGCCGTGCTCTCCGCGGCCATGAATGCGTTGGGCTGTTATTATCCGCACCTCTGCACGAACAATCACGAGCAGGATCTCAAGAACTACGAGGAAGCCTCGGCCATCGCTGTCTCCAAGGTCCGGACGCTCACCGCCATGTCCTATCGCCTGAGCAAGGGCCTGGCGCTGGTGCACCCGAAGCGCAACCTGACGTACTGCGAGAACTTCCTGCACATGATGTTCTCGGAGCCGTACCACGACTTCATTCCGGAGCCCGAGGTCGTCCGCGCGCTCAACCTCATCCTCCTCCTGCACGCCGACCACGAGCAGAACTGCAGCACCTCGACGGTGCGCATGGTCGCCTCCTCCGGCGCGAATCTCTTCGCCTCGATCTCCGCCGGCATCTCCGCCCTCTGGGGCCCGCTGCACGGCGGCGCCAACATGGCCGTGATCGAGATGCTCGAGCAGATCCACGCCACCGGCGACGACGGCTCGCGCTTCATCGAGGCCGCCAAGAACGGCAAGGCCCGCCTCATGGGCTTCGGCCACCGCGTCTATAAGAACTACGATCCGCGCGCCAAGATCATCGGCCGCGCCTGCGACAGCGTGCTCACCAAGCTCGGCCGCAAGGACCCGCTGCTGGACATCGCGCGCCACCTCGAACAGGCCGCGCTGAAGGATCCGTACTTCGTCGAGCGCAAGCTGTATCCGAACGTCGATTTCTACAGCGGCATCATCATGCGCGCGATCGGCATTCCGCTGAACATGTTCACCGTCATGTTCGCCATCGGCCGCATGCCCGGCTGGATCGCCAACTGGAAGGAAGTCGCCTCGACCTCCAAGGCGCGCATCTACCGCCCGCGGCAGATCTACACCGGCGCCACCAAGCGCGACTACGTCGCTCCGAACCAGCGCTGAGCGAGCCTCTCTCCGGATATCCAGCGGTGGTGGCCTGTGGGCCGCTGCCGCTTTTTTTGTCCCTTGGCCGGGACGGAGGTCCTGCTGGCGTGCCTGCATGACGAATGGCGGCAGCCGCCTTGCGGAGGCGGTGCTCGGCAGTATTCGCATCCCCCGAGCGCCATGGCGGTGCCGTGGGGCGAAGGCTTTCGCCAATGCGCGGTGGCGGGTTCGGGTCCGCGGCTCCGATGGTCGCTGCGGGAGCCGTGCGTGAGGCGTTTTCCTGCGGCGAAACATCGCCGTTCACCTTCGTTTGGGTGGTGTTTCGAATGGGCGTGCGCGATGAGCGGAAGCTTGAAGATTTTTCACGCTTGCCCGCCGAGAAACCTATTGACGTGTTTTTCGGCGAAACCCATATGTTGTGCCTTCGCTCCTGGCCGCCCACAACCTGTAGTGGTTAGCAACCGGTAAATAACTCGAAATAACTTTGTGTGGCCAAGTCGCCGGGACTGTCGTTTTTCGGCCCGTCATTTCGCCTTTTTCCCGATCAATCTTCGTCTCCTGCCATGACCTCCTCCCAAGCCAACATCTTCAGTCCGAACCGCTCCGGTTCGGCCGTGGGTTTGGTTTGCGCGCGGGTGGGCGGCGCTGATTGGTCCGTTGCCGCCAGCAGCACTCCCGGCGGCATTCGAACCTGAATTTTCGCGTGAGCACCCGGCGCCCACGCGGCGTCGGGTGCTCGTATTTTGCAACCCCTTCCACCCGCACTGCCCGTCCGCTCTCTTCTGGGATGACACCGCACTCCAGTCTCGAGCATGATCTCGCGCTCAAGCGCTTCGCGTCCACCCCCAGGGATCGGAAGCCGAACTACCCGTGGCGCGAGGCGGTCCGCGACCGGCAGCCGGAGTTGCCGGAGGTGCAGGTGCTGTGTCCGCAGGGGCCGGAGCCATTCGATCTCGGCGAGATCGCCGACACGGTGGGCAAGTCGCTCACCACGCTCCTTCTCGCCCGAGGCGAGACTTCGATCTTCACGGACGACCACAAGCAATTCGTGGCGCGCATCGCCGAGGAAGTTGCGGGCAATCTCACGGCCCTCGCTCTGCGTCAGCGTCCGCTGCGCCTGAACCTCAACGAGCTCTACGTCCTCATCGAGAAGACGCTGGTCGATAACAGCGCTTACGACGTCGCCAAGAGCCTCCTCTACAGCCGCGGCGCCAAGCTTGGCACCGATCGCGTCTCCTGCTCCACGCCCGTCCGCCTGATCCGTCGCAACGGCCACGTGGTGCCGTGGAACGAGGCCAAGATCGAGATCGCGATCCGCAAATCCTTCCTCGCCCTCCGGCAGGATCCCGCGCCCGCCGCGGAGATCGCGCGGGCGGTGACCGCCCGCGCCCTCGCCTCCCGCGAGGCCTTCCTCCACATCGAGGAGGTTCAGGACGTCGTCCAGGAAGAGCTGATGCGCGCGGGCCACTTCAAGGTCGCCGAGGCGTTCATCATCTACCGCTCGATGCGCGCCGCCGTGCGCGGGCAGGAAGCCACGCCGGCCCCGGCTGCGCAGCCCTCGATGGTTGTCGTCGTCCGCCCCGCCGGCGACACCTACCTCTGGGACGGCCAAGATCTGCGCCTCCGGATCGAGTATTCGGTCGCAGGACTCGACCTGCCACTCTCGCCCGAGGCGATCGAGCACGAGCTGCGCCGCTCGGTCTACGACAACATTCCCCAGTCCGACCTCGCGGCCGCCGTCGCCCGCAACGCCCGCGGGCTGATCGAACGCGACAGCGCCTTCGCCCTCTTCGCCGGGCGGCTCCAGCTCACCTACCTCTACGAGGAGGTGCTCGGCTGGGACATCGTGCGCGATGGCATCAACCGCCTGCGTGATTTCCACTGCCGCGCCTTCGCCGAGTATGTCTTCGAAGGTGTCGCCGTCGGGCTCCTGCAACCACGGCTGCTCGAGGCCTTTCGTCTGGAGGATCTCGCCGCTGCGTTGGACCCCGCGGCCGACCTCGTGCTTGATCTCGCCGCTGTGCAGACGCTCGCCGAGCGTTGTCTCGTCGGCACCCCGCGCGACGGCGCCAAGGTCCGCCACCTCGAGGTGCCGCAGTTCCTGTGGATGCGCGTGGCGATGGGGCTCGCCTTCGAGGAGAAGCGCGGCCGCGATGCGCACTGCCTCGCGTTCTACGAGTTGCTCAAGTCCCGGCGTTTCCTGCCCGCCACGGCGGTCCTCGCGCACGCCGGCACACCGAACCGCCAGCTCATCACACACTACGCCTACCACCTTGAGAATCGCCTCGAGGCGGTGATGCAGCACGGCATCGCTGACAACGCCTACCTTGCCGTTCGTGGCGGTTCGCTCGCCGGCAACTGGACGGCGGTGCACGGCGCGGAGGGCGAGGCGCGCAGCTTGGCCGCCTTCCTCGACCTCCACCAGTCGATGCTCGCCTCGGTCGGCCCGGTCGATGGCGCGGCCTATCTGGAAACCTGGCACGCCGAGCTGCCCGGCCTGCTCGCGCGTCGCTCCGGTGCGCTAGTATTGGCCCATTGGGTGCCGGACGCCTTCATCCAACGTGTGATCGGCGGCGGCGAATGGGTTCTTTTCCGCCCGACCGATGTCGCCGACCTCGCCGGTCTGGCCGGCACCGCGTTTGCCCGCCGCTACGCCGAGTACGAGGCGCAGGCTGCGCAGGGCATCCTCTGGAGCCGCCGGATGCCCGCCACCGAACTCTGGCGCGACCTCGTGGCGGCGATGCTCGCCGGTACGGCTTCGCTCGCGTTCAAGGACGCCTGCGTCCTTCGCGCTGCGCAGGACCACGTTGGTCCGCTGCACAGCCCCAGCTTCGCCACGGAGCTCACGCTCAACGCCGCGGGCGACGAGACTACCTCCGCTGCGCTCGGATCGGTCGCGCTGGACGCACATCTCGATGCCGCTGGATGCCTCGATTTTGAAGCCCTGCGCCGCACGGTGCGTCTGGCGATTCGCGCGCTCGACAATGTCCTCGATTGCCACCGTTTCCCGACCGACGCCGCCCGCCGCGCCGCGCAGCGGCACCGTCCGCTCGGGCTCGGCGTGATGGGTCTGGCCAGCGCGCTGCACGCCAAGGGGCTCGCCTTCGGCTCCGCCGCGGCCGAGCAGTTCAATGACGAGTGTCTCGAGGCGCTTGCGCATTGCGCCACCGCGGCCTCGGCCGAGCTTGCCGCGGAGCGCGGTTCGTATCCGACCTTCAAGGGTTCGAAGTGGGACCGGGGGCTTTTCCCGATCGACACGTTGGTGTTGGTCGAGGAGGAGCGCGGCGTTGCCTCTGATCTGCCGCGCGGCGGCCGTCTCGACTGGCAGCCGGTGCGCGAGTTGGTCGCCGCCCACGGGTTGCGCCACTCGGCACTGCTCGCGCTCTCGCCCACGCCGGAGATCGCCGAGATCGCCGGCACCTCGCCCTCCGTCGCGCCGACGGCGCGCAACCTCCAGGTGCGCTCGACGCTCTCCGGCGAGTTTGTCGTCTTTTCCGCGGCCCTCGTGCGCGACCTCAAGGCCCGTGACCTCTGGACGCCCGAGATGGTTGAGAACCTCAAGTACTTCGACGGTGAGGTGCCGGAGATCGCGTCCATCCCGGCGGATCTGCGCGAGAAGCATCTCACCGCCGGCGACATCGATCCGTTCTGCCTGTTGCGCGCTGCGGCGCGCCGCCAGAAGTGGCTCGACCAGTCGCAGGCGCTCCACTTCGAGCTGCCGCGTCTCCACGCCGATGTCGGTGCGGTCTCCGCGCTGCTGCTGGCCGCGTGGCGCTTGGGCCTGAAGGCTGTTTGGCGTCTTCAGCCTGCGCCCGCCGGTGGAACACCCGCCAGCGCCTGAAGCGGCCGCCGCCTTTTCTCCGGAACCATTCCCCAGAACACACTGATCGTCGCCCCTTGTCCCGTCCTTCCCATGTCCGCTGAACTTTCCTCCCAAACCCTCTTCGCAAACATTACTTCCATGTCCGAGTCGGAAATCCTCATCACCGTCAAGAAGCGCGACGGCAAGGCCGCGCCCTTCAAACTCGAGCGGATCGTCCGCGCCATCGCTCTCGCCGCCTATGGCGCCAAGCATGACGAATCGAAGAACCCGCACCGCGACAGCGCCGAGCTGCGCTATGGCCTCGACGAGGCGGAGTTCCGCAATGTGTTCAATCTCTCCGCCGAGGTGCGCGACATGGTGATCGAGAAGTTCGGCACCGCCGGAGCCCCCGGCGTCGAGGACGTCCAGGATCTCATCGAGCTCACACTGCTCAAGCACGGCCAGTACGAGATCGCCCGCCACTACATCTTCTACCGCATTCAGCACTCCGAGCTCCGCCCGGTCACGCATGGCGATTGCGGTTTGCAGGACTACATCGCGATCAGCCGCTATTGCCGCTACGACGAGAAACTCGGCCGCCGCGAGATCTGGGCCGAGGCCGTCGAGCGCGTCGCGCAGATGCACCTGCGTCGCGTCGAGAAGCTCGCCGACAAGGACCTCAACGCCACCATGCGCGAACTCGTCGCCAAGGGCACCGTGCCCGCCGAGGCCGCGCGCGACGCCGGCCCGCTCGGCTCGCTCGCCGACGAGATCATCCGCGCCTACAACTTGGTGAAGGCGAAGAAGGTTTTGCCCTCGATGCGCTCGCTCCAGTTCGGCGGCCGGGCCATCGAGGTCTCTAATTCCCGCATCTACAACTGCACGGCCTCGCCGGTGAACCGCGTCGAGTTCTTCCGCGAGTATTTCTTTCTCCTTCTGAGCGGCTGTGGCTGCGGCTTCTCCGTGCAGAAACAGCACGTGGCCATGCTTCCGGTCCTCGCCGCCCGCGCCGACGAGCTCGAGCTCCCGGTCAAACACTACGCTGTGCCGGACACCGTCGAAGGCTGGTCCGACTCGCTCCACGAGCTCCTCGAGAGCTTCGTCCACGGCTACAAGGTCGAGTTCTCCTTCCACCAGATCCGTGCCCGCGGCGCGCTCCTCAAGACCAGCGGCGGCAAGGCCCCCGGCCATCTCCCGCTCAAGCGCGCCCTCACCCGCGTCGAGGAGATCCTCCTCGGCGCCGCCGGCCGCCAGCTCCGCCCGATCGAGGTCTACGATATCTGCATGCACGTCGCCCAGTCCGTGCTTTCCGGCGGCATCCGCCGTTCGGCGACAATCTGCCTCTTCAGCCCCGAGGACGCCGAGATGATGGCCGCCAAGACCGGCGACTGGTTCAAGACGCACCCGCAGCGTTCCGCCTCCAACAACTCCGCCGTCCTCGTGCGCGACCAGACCCCTCGCGACGTCTACCAGCGCCTCTTCGAGTGCCAGAAGCAGTTCGGCGAGCCCGGCTTCTATTTTGTCAACGGTTCCGATCCGGACGTGCTCCCGAACCCCTGTGTCGAGATTGCGCTCAACCCGAAGCTCGTCGTCACCTCGCGTGAGATCGAGAAGCTCCGCGCCTACGGCTACACCGGCCACCTCGAGGAGGGCATGGAGCTCTGGGGTTGGCAGATGTGCAACCTCTCGACGATCTCCGGCGCTGCCGCCGACACGCCGGACCAGTTCTTCGCGCTGGCCCGCGCCGCGGCCCTCATCGGCACCGTGCAGGCCACCTACACCGACATCCCGTACCTCGGGCCGGTCACGCGCGTCATCAACGAGCGCGAGGCCCTCATCGGCGTCTCGATCTGCGGCGTGCTCGACAACCCCGACATCCTCCTCGACCCGGCCATCCTGCGCCGCGGCGCCGAGGTGGTGAAGGCCGCCAACGCTGCCGGCGCCGCCGCCCTCGGCATCACCCGCGCCGCCCGTACCACCTGCGTGAAGCCCGAGGGCACCTCGTCCCTCGTGCTCAACGCCGGCTCGGGCATCCACCCGCACCACGCCCGCCGCTACTTCCGCCGCGTGCAGGCCAGCTCCAACGATCCGATCTTCCGCTGGTTCAAGAAGCACAACCCGCACATGACCGAGAAGTCGGTCTACAACGAGGGCACCGAGGTCATCACCTTCCCGGTCGAGGCCCCGCCGCACGCGCTCCTCAAGGACGACGTGC
>JAEXPL010000482.1 GCA_023446865.1 Verrucomicrobiota bacterium
TGCACGATGCTGGGGTTGGCGTGGCCGCGCGGGGCGACCAGCCGCCAGAGCCAGGCCAGCGCCGGCGGCAGCAGGTGGAAGAGGCCGATGATGCCGTAGCTGGGGTTCTCGCGGGTGCACGGGGGGCCGCGCCCGGCGGGGCGCGCCCGGCTCGGTCTACCGCGTGCCCGCGCCGCATCCGGTCCGACGCGACATGGGGCTGGTCGTGAAGTTCTGCCGTTTCGGCCAGGACGTGGGGCTCACGGTGCTCGGCGCCGCCGCCGGTTTCCCCTGGCCGGCCAAGCTGCTCGACGACGCGCAGTTTCTCGGACCCTTCGAGGAGTTTGCCGCGATCGGGCGCCTGCGGGCGCAGGTCGCCGCGGGCTGCGGCCCCGTGGTGCGCACCAAACGCCCGCTCGCCATCTATTGTCCGCCGGCCCGGCACCCGCTTTGGGAGCTTGGGCGGGCCCCGCATCTCTACGCCCGCCAGGCCGCCGCTCTCGCCGCGGACCAGCGACGCCGTCCCGAGCAGCCGCCCGTCGCCTACGATCCCGAGCGCCTCTACGTGCTCCTGTACCAGTGGGTGCACGGCATCGACGCCGAGGAGGCCGCGCGCCACGGCGCGATCAGCCAGGCCGCGATGATCGACCTCAGCCACGCGGTGGCACGCGACGTGGCGGCGCACGGGTTCGCCGTGCTCGACCACAAGCCGCGCCACGTGATCGTGCGCCCCGGGCGCGATGGCCGCCTCGTCTCGCGCCGCGGCCGCACCGCCTACGCCGTGATCGACTACGAACTGCTCGTGCCGCTTCCCGAAAACACCGCCGTCACCACTTCTTCCGCATGAACAAAGAAACCTCCGCTCCCTTCACTCCCACCGCCACCGGCAAGCCGCTCGTCGGCATTGTCATGGGCAGCACTTCCGACTGGCCCGTCATGGAAGCCGCCGCCCGCCTGCTCGACGAGTTCGGCATCGCCACCGAACGCCGCGCGCTGAGCGCGCACCGCACGCCCGACGCCGCCTTGGACTGGGGCCGTGGCGCCGGCTCGCGCGGGCTCAAGGTCATCATCGCCGCCGCCGGCGGCGCTGCGCATCTCGCCGGCGTGATGGCCGCCGTCACCCCGCTGCCGGTCCTCGGCGTGCCGATGGAGTCGGCGTCGCTCAAGGGCCTCGATTCGCTGCTCTCGATGGTGCAGATGCCCGGCGGTATCCCCGTCGCGACGTTCGCGATTGGCAAGCCCGGTGCCCTCAACGCCGCGCTCTTCGCGATCGCGATCCTCGCGCAGGGCGACGAGCGCATCCGCCTCGCGCTTGACGATTACCGCGCCAACCAGACCAAGAAGGTGCTCGAAGCCAAGCTGCCCTGAGCGCAGCCTGTGTTCCCGCCGGGGCTGGCGCGCACTCACTCGCGCCGGTCCCGGACCACTTCCGCCCGCATGCTACCCGCCATGTCCGACATCCAACGTCTGCTCGCCAACAACCGCGCCTGGTCCGCCGACATCCGCCGGCGCGATCCGGAGTTCTTCCCGAAGCTGGCGCGCCAGCAGAGGCCGTCGTTCCTCTGGATCGGCTGCGCCGACAGCCGTGTGCCGGCCAACGAGATCGTGGGCCTGCTGCCCGGCGAGATGTTCGTCCACCGCAACATCGCCAACGTCGTCGCGCACTCCGACCTCAACTGCCTCTCGGTCCTCCAGTACGCCATCGATGTCCTGCAGGTCCGCCACATCATCGTCTGCGGCCACTATGGTTGTAGCGGCGTGCGCGCCGTGGTCCAGGGGCAGCGGGTGGGCCTCGCCGACAACTGGCTGCGGCATGTGGAGGACGTGTGGGAGAAAAACGCGTCTGCGATCGCGGCGGCTGGTTCGCCCGAGGAGAAGACCGACCGCCTGTGCGAGTGCAACGTCGTCTCCCAGGTCGCCAACGTCGCGCAGACCACGGTTGCGCGCGACGCCTGGGCGCGCGGCCAGCAGCTCGCCGTCCATGGCTGGATCTACGGCCTGGGCGACGGCTTGGTGCGCGACCTCGGCGTGACCGTCGACCACGTCGTCGGCACGTGAGTGGCGTGTTCCACCCCTCGCAGCGGTCAGTGGCCCTCGGGCGCGGGTGCCGGGGGCTGGGCGCTCCGAGCTTGTGACAAGACTTCGATGACAGCGTGGAAGGCGGGTTTGGGCTCGCTCGCGCGATCGAAGAGCAGCGGATGGTTGGTGCGTCGCTTCACCGGATAGTCGTTCAGCCACGAGTGGCCGTCGTCGGGGCCCCAGAACGTGATCATCGCGACGCCGGGCGACTGCAGCAGCGCCGCGAAGATCTCGCGGTAGCGTGCCGCAAGCTGTTGCTGGACCTCGGCGGGCAGGCCGTCCGGGTAGGGGTTGGGCCCTTCCTCGACGGAGACCAAGTCCGCGCCGCTCGTGGTGCGGGGCAGCACGTCGATGTCGAGTTCCGTGATCAAGACCTTCAGCCCCTCGTCGTGGAAGGCGCGTACGGCCGCCGAGATCGTGGCCGGTGCTGGATGATGCAGCAGCCAATGCCCCTGGATCCCGATCGCATCGAGCCGGACGCCGGCCGCGCGCAGCGAGCGCACGAGGCGCAACGCCTTGGCGAGCTTGCCGGGCTCCTCGATGTTGTAGTCGTTGTAGTAGAGTTCGACTGAGGGATCGGCGGCCTGCGCGAACTCGAAGGCCTTCGCGATGTAGTCTTCGCCGATGGCGCGCAGGGCCGGTGTGTCGCGGAGGAATTCGTCGGGCTTGTCGCTGAGCGCCTCGTTGACGACGTCCCACGCCGCGACGCGGCCGCGGTAGTGCCCGACGACGGTTTCGATGTAGCGCTGCAGATTCGTGAGTGCTTGCTCGCGGGGCAGCGGGCGACCTTGCGCATCCTCGAACAGCCACCCGCGAGTCACATGGTGCCACAGCAGCATGTGGCCGAAGAACGGTAGGTCGTGGTCCCGCGCGAAGTCGGCGAGGCGGTCGCCGCGCTCGAAAGTGAACCGGCCGGCGTCGTTGACCAGCAGCGCGGGCATTATCTCGTTGTCGGCGGTGAGGCAGCTGAACTGGCGGGCGACCATTTCCGCGCGCTTCGGGTCCTCGAGCGCTTTGGTGGTGACGCTGCAGCCGATGAGCAGACGCGGGCCGGCGGCCTCGCGCAGCGTGAGGGCCGACGCGGGCTGAGCCGGCGGCACCGCGGGATCGGGTGCGGAAATAGCGGCGACAGTCAGACCGAGCGCAGCGACGGCGAGGGTGGCGCAGAGGCGGAGAGCCATGGGCCGACCGTAGCGCGGCGCCCGGCGCGGCACAACGTTTGCAGCGGAACCCCGGCGTTTAGGGCGCCGACTGGAGCTGCATCCGGTACAGGCGCAGACCCAGCATGCGGTGCTCTTTCCAGTACGAGGTGCTGACGGCGGAAGGCGGCGTGGCGTCGGGCAGGATGAGCCGCAGTTCGGTGATTCCGTCGGCTTGGCCGAGCGCCCAGACGTCCGGCGGCACGCGGACGCGGCAGGTGGAGCGGTCGCCCGAGAACACCCAGGTCGCGAGATGGCGACGGTTGAGCCAGACCTCCGCGCGCTGGGGCCGCCGGCGGCTCAATGCGGCGGCATCGAGCACAAGCTCCTGCTCGCCGGTGCGCGCGGCCCATTGCCAGCGGAACCACACGAAGCGGGACTCCGTCCAGGCGAAGTCGGGGTCGGCCGGCGCGACGCCGACCGCGGGGAACGTCGCCGGCCGCTCGGTCCTGCCGAAGCCGACATCGGTGTCGTTGGCCGGGGGCAAATCCGGCGCTGCGGGGAAACGCACGACACACC
>JAEXPL010000483.1 GCA_023446865.1 Verrucomicrobiota bacterium
GGCGCTATTTGTGGCGGCCGTGGCGGAAGATGTCCCAGACGATCCAGAGGCCGATCACCATCGAGAGCAGGTAGCCGATGAGGCCCAGGCTGGAGATGCCGAGCACGGTGGGTTTGACGTTGGCATGGATGATGAGCGAGGAGCCGACGATGAGCGCGGCGACGATCAGGGCGAGGGTGAGGCGCGAGCTGGCCTTGTTGATGGCGTCGTCGAGGTCCTCGAGCCCGCGGTGTTGGAAATTGATCGTGAGGTCGTCCTGGCTGATGCGCTGGGCGAGGCGGTGCAGGTCGACGGGGAGGTCGCCGAGGCGGGTCATCGCGCCGGCGAGGCCGCGGCGCAGCTGGCCGGCGAGGATGCGCGGGCTGTAGCGTTCGCGGTGGAGGTCGGCGAGGATCGGCGCGGCGGCATGGCGCAGGTCGAACTGCGGATCGAGGGCGCGGGCGGCCTCCTCGATGGAGAGGACGGCCTTGGCCATGAGGCAGTAGTCCTGGGTGATGTTGATGCCGTGGCGGCCGAAGATGTTCAGTAGGGAGAGGATGACGCGGCCGATCTCCTGGTGCCCGATCGCGTAGTTTAGGTTCTCCCGCAGGGCGAAGGTGACCTCCTTCTCCATCGCGCGGAAATCGGGCCGGCGGTGCGGGGCGGCAAGCACGGAGGCGGCGGCGACGATGCGCTCGGCGTCGAGGGCGGCGGCGGCCTCGAACAGCTCGGCCAGGAAGTGCCGCATGCGGCGCGTGAGCTGGCCGACCTGGCCCCAGTCGAGCGCGCAGAGGCGGCCGTCGGGGGTGACGAGGAGGTTGCCGGAGTGCGGGTCGGCGTGGAAGAAACCGGAGACGAGGATCTGGTGGAAGAGGGAGCGGGCGCCGTCCAGCGCGAGGCGACGGGCCTGCTCGGGCGGGAGGGCGGCCTTCTCGAGGCGGACTCCCTCGATGAAGTCCATCACGAGCACGCGCTCGCGGGTGAGCTCCTCGTGGACGGCCGGGGCGAAGACCGTCTGGGTGAAGGGGTTGGTCGCGTTGAAGTAGCGAAGATTCTTGGACTCGTGGCGGAAATCGAGCTCGCGGCCGAAGGCGACGCGCATCTCCGCCACGACCGCCGGCAGGTTGTACGGGGCGAACGCCGCGACACGGTGGTGCAGCTGGGTGACGAAGAACGAGATGAGGTCGAGGTCGGAGTCGACGAGCTTGCGCAGGTTCGGGCGCTGGAGCTTCACCGCGACGAGGCGGCCGTTGCTGCGGAGGCGGGCGCGGTAGACTTGGGCGAGCGAGGCGGAGGCGATCGGCGTGGGATCGAATTCGGAGAAGATCGCGTCGAGGTCCTCACCAAGTTCCTCGACGAGCACGGGGCGCATCTCCTCGAAGGGGAGGGGCTTGACGTTGTCCTGGAGCTTGCGGAGCTCGAAGACAAGCGCCTCCGGGATCGCGTCGGGGCGCATGCTCAGGAGCTGGCCCGATTTCACGAAGGTCGGGCCGAGCTCCTCGGCGGCCATCCGGAAACGCTCCCAGACGCTGCGCTGGCGCGGCTGCGGGATGAAGCGATGGAGGAAACCCGGCGGCGGGTTGATCTGCTGGATGACCTCGGCAAAGCCGTGCTTGGCGAAGACCGTGGCGATCTCCTTGGCGCGGACGGCGTTGGTGACGAAGTCGAAGGGGCTCATGCCGGGGAGGGCGGGGAAAGTGCGGGGCGCGGCGGCGGGTGGGTTGCGTCGGGAGAACGCGGGGACCGACGGGCAAGACAGACGACCCGCCGGCGCGAAGGACCGGCGGGGGCGCGGATCGGGGCGGAGCTCAGCTCGACGGGAGCTTGAACATGGCCTCGCCCTTCTCCTCGAGCAGCTGGATACGGCGCTCGAGCTGGGCGACCTCGGTCTTGTGCGCGAAGTCGGCCTTGGCGAGGAGCTCGCGGATGCGTTCGGCGAGGTCCTTGCTGGTGGTCTCCCATTCCTTGCGCCCCTCGTCGGCGATCTTGGAGGCGAAGGTGCGGGCCTCGTCGGAGGAGACCTTGCCCTGTTTCACGAGGTCCTGCAGCACGACCTCGATCTTTTCCTTGGTGATGACGGTGGCGCCGATGCCGGCGAGGACGGTTTTCTTGATGAGATCGATCATGACGGCGGCACGGTAGGCGGTGCGTAAGGGCGCAGCAAACGCAAAGGGCGCGTGATCGCGACCCGGGCGCAGCGCCTCAGAACCAGCCGTAGTTGAAGCTGATGCTGATGCGCTCGGCCGGCGTGGCGCTGGCGGGCACTTCGTGGCGCAGCCAGCTCTCGAAGAGGACGACGTGGCCGGCTTTCGCCGGGTAGCGCACGATGGGGCGGGTGGCGGCGCGTTCCGGGTCGCGGACGGGCGGGCGGGCCATGAAACGATCGAGGCGCGGATCCTCGAACTTGATCGCGGCGCTGCCGGGCGGTGTCGCCAGATAATAGGTGCCGCTGATGAGCGCGAGCGGGTGCAGATGCAGGCTGTGGACGGCGCCCCGCGGCATCATGTTCACCCAGCAGTCGGTCATCGCGAGGGTGCGGCCGGTCATATCGAGGTCGAGGTGGGCGACGTAGCGGTCGACATGGCGGCGGATGCGTTGCTCCAGTTCGGCGAAGGTCGGCGAGACCTCGTGGAGGTTCGAGACGGAGCCGTAGGAGGTGTAGCCGCCAGGGTAGTTCTTGGCGCACCAGCGGCGACCGGCGGCGTCGCCCGCACGCAGCTGGCGGCACTCGGCCAGCAACTGCCGGTTGAAGGCGGCGAGACCGCGGCGGCCGAGCGGCGCGTAGTAGAGGAAGGTGGGAAACCAGGCTTGGATCGCGGGCATGGGTCGTGGCGCGCACGGTGGTGGGCCGTGGCGCCGAGTCAACCGGGGCGGGCGGTGGAAAATCGGCGGGGCGGCGCACGAGGCCTTGCCAGAGCCGCGCGGGGCGAATACGCAGAAGGGTACATGAACACCTACGCGACTTACGGACTGGTTGGAGCCCTGCTCGGCGCCCTGCAGACTTTGGTATTGTTCTTCCTGGGGCTGCACGGCGACCGCATGCATGTTTTGAACGACTGGAAAATCTCGGTGCCGCTCGGGCTGCTCGGCTTCGTGATCAGTGTCGCGGTGGTGGTGCTGGGCATCCGCGCCTGGCGCGAGGCCGCGCCGGGGAAGGCGATGAGCTACGGTCGCGGCGTGGGCGGCGGTTGCCTGATCGGGCTTTGGCAGGGCATGGGCATGGCGGTGTTCACCCTGCTGTACGGGTATGTGATCAACCCGGGCCTGAAGGCGACGATGGTCGCCAATGCGATGGCGGAGATGCAGAAGAAGAATGTTCCGGCCGAGGCGTACCCGATGGCGGAGAAGATGATGAACATCACGATGAGCCCGGCTGTGCAGGCGATTGGCGGGTTTATCTGGCTGGCGGGGCTCTCGCTGGTCGTGTCCCTGATCGCGGCCGCGGTGCTGAAGCGCGCGGCGGCGGAACCGGCGGCCGTCCCGCCGGCGGCCTGAGCCGATTGCTCCTACGAACCTGAGCCCCCGGTCCTGTCGCCGCGGGCCTTTTTTTGCCCGGAGACCGCGAGCGTCGCGCGGGTGGCGCCCCAGCCGCCGTCGCCCGCCTCGCAGAGGGCGAACGCTGCGACCAGCGGCGAGCGGCGCAGCCAGGCGTGGACGCGCTCGCGGAGCGCGCCGGTGCCCTTGCCGTGGACGATCCTCACCGAACGGATACCGCGTGCGGCGCAGGCGGCGAGGTAGTCGCCGAGGAGGTCGCCGACCTCGGCCGGCCGGAAGGTGTGCAGGTCGAGCTCGCCCGTGATCGGAAGCGGGACGGGCGAGTCGCCGGCGGGCGGAGGGCTGGGGCGGTCCATCAGCACGACAGCGGTGGCCGGCAGGCGCGACTCAGCGCAGAGTGACCTCGACGACGAAGCGCTGGACCTGACCGGGTTCGACGAGGTGGAGGCCGATGCCGTTGGCGGGCGCGTTGGGCGGGCCCATCCACGGTTCGACACAGAAGAACGGCGAGTCGGGCTTCTCGGTCCACGTGACCATCGCGGCCTCGGCCGGGGCGGTCTTCGCGGTGCCGAGGCGCAGCGTGAGCCGGTCGCCACTGGTTCGTTCGGTGACGACACCGCCGGGGCCGGCGAGCTCGAGGTGGACGGCGTCGAGCAGCGCGGGCTGGGAGAGCCGCTCGTCGGCGGCGAGGTGGGGCTGGTCGACGAGGCGGCCGGTGGCTGGATCCTGTTTCGTGATACGACGGGCCGGGATGCGCACCGTGTAGTCGTCGCGGGTGAGACCGTCGCTCCACGGGAGCGTGAAGTAGAAATGGTGGCCGGCGCTCCACGGGATGGGTGTACGCCCGAGGTTGCGCAGGGCGAGCTCGACGTAGAACCCGAGGGGTTCGAAGCGGTAGTCGACGGTGAATTCGTAGTCGTAGGGATAGCTCTCGCGGTCGGCGGCGGTGGGGACGAGCAGCGCGCTGAACCCGCCGGCGTCGGCGCGGGCGAGGCGGAACCGGCCCTGGCGGGCGAAGCCGTGCATGGGCATGGGGCGGCGGGTGCCGTCGGGCGCGCGCCAGAACAACATTTCGCCGCCCTCGAAGCAGCGGCCGGCGAACGGGAAGAGAATGGGATTGCCGCCGCGGACCTTGGCGAAGCCGTCGAGCGACTCGAGCTCGGGCCAGTAGAGGACATCGCGCACGGTGCCGTCGCCCAGCTCGAGGTGCCAGTTCATGAGGCGGGCGCCGAGCTCGGGCAGGGCGAGGAAGGTCGAGCGGCCGACCTGCCAGCGGAGGAGCTCCTTGCCGAGATACGGGATGCGTTCCATGCGCACTCCGGTGAAGGGGAAAACGCCGCGGAGTGCAAATGCGGAAGGGCCGGCGCGTGGTCCCGCGCCGGAGGGAGTCGTGGCAGTCGGCGGAAACTTCGGGAGGAATCGTAAGGGAATAGTGCGGCCGCGGGCTTGCACCGCCGGCCGCGAGCGCCGATAACTCCGCCCGCATGCAACGCCTGATCCTCGCGCTGGTCTGCCTCCTCGCTTCGCCGGTCTTTGCTGCACCCGCCGGTGGAGACCCCGAGGGCGCGAAACCGGTTTCTCCGGCGGTGTCGGCCGTGGCCGACCTCGAGGCGACTGCCGAGCATCCGGTTCGCGTGGTGGTGATTCCGGTGCGGGAACAGATCGCCGATCCCGTGCTCTACATCATCCGGCGTGGTCTGAAGTCCGCCGGGAAGAACGATCTGGTGATCCTCGATATGGAGACGCCGGGTGGCCGGCTCGATTCGGCGCTCGAGATCATGAAGATTCTCGATCTGTTCGAGGGCCGCACGGCGACCTTCGTGAACGGCGAGGCGATCTCCGCGGGGGCTTTCATTTCGTCGGTCACGCAGGACATCTATTTTGCGCCGAAGGGTGTGATCGGGGCGGCGGCTGTGATTTCCTCGGGTGGCAAAGATCTCGAGGAGACCTTGCGCGAGAAGATCAACAGTTATCTGAAGGCCAAGGTGCGCGCGTACTCGCAGGGCCACGGCTACCGCGCACAGGTGATCTCGGCGATGATGGACAAGGACTACGAGTTGAAGATCGGCGACACGGTCATCAAGCCCAAGGGCGAACTTCTGTCGCTGACCGATGCCGAGGCGGCCAAGTGCTACGGGGAGCCGCCCCAGCCGTTGCTTTCCGCCGGGACCTACAAATCGCTCACCGCGTTGCTCGATGCGCGCTTCGGCGCCGGAAAGTACAAGCTGGAGCGAGTGGAGGTGACTTGGTCGGAGAATCTCGCGCAGTACATCACCGACTATGCGGCGATCCTGCTCGGGCTCGGCATTCTCTGCATCTACATCGAATTCAAGACGCCCGGTTTCGGCTTCTTCGGCATCACCGGCGGGGCGCTGCTGTTGATCGTGTTCTTCGGGCACTATGTCGCCGGCCTTTCCGGCTACGAGGCGGCGCTGGTGTTCGCGCTCGGGTTGCTGCTGTTGTTGTGCGAACTCGTCTTCTTCCCGGGGTTGATCCTGCCGGCGGTGACAGGCGTGCTGCTGATGTTCGGTGCGTTGCTCTGGTCGATGGTCGACCACTGGCCGAACCAACCGCTGGATTTCTCCGGCGACATGTTCACCAAGCCGGCGACGAACCTCCTGCTGGGTTTTGCGGTGGCGCTTGGGCTCGCGCTGTTGCTGGCGAAGTTCATCCCGAAGGGCTGGTTCTTCACGCGTCTGGCCGTCGCGGGTGAGGCGGGGACGGCCTCGCAGGTCGCGGGCCTTCCGCCCGAGCAGGCTGGACACGCGACAGCGGCGGTGGGCGCTCGGGGCGTGGTCGCGACGGGGCTTTTCCCGAGCGGCCAGATCGAGATCGACGGCCGGCGTTACGAGGCCCGGTTGGAACTGGGCACAGCGGTCGCGGGCACCCCGGTGGTTGTGGTGCGTGTGTCCGACTTCGGTCTGATCGTGGAGGTCGAGAAATCATGACCCTCGTCATCGTCCTGTTTCTGCTCGGCGTGGTGCTGCTCGCGCTCGAGATCGTGGTGCCCGGTGCCGTGCTCGGCTCCGTGGGCGCCGTCCTGATGCTGGCCGGAGTGGTGGCGGCGTTCGTGAACCTCGGTTCCTCCGGCGGCATGGTCGCCACGATCGTGGCGCTGGTGCTGCTCGGCGTGACATTCTACCTCGAGATGGTCTGGCTCCCGAAATCGCGCGTGGCGAAGCATCTCTCGATGGATGCCACGATCGACAGTGTGAGCCAGCCGCCGCTGGCGAAGGAGACCGACGTGGTCGGCCGCGACGCCGTCGCGCTTTCGCCCCTCGCACCCACCGGTTTCGTGCAGGTCGATGGTCGCCGCTACGAGGCGAGCTGCCGGAGCGGTTACGCCGCCGTGGGCGAGACCCTGAAGGTGGTCGGCCTCGATGCCTTTCGATTGATTGTCACCAAACCCTAGAACTCGCATCCCATGAATCTGCCACTGATTGCTATCATCGTCCTCGCTGTCATCGGCCTCATTTTGCTCGTCGTCGTCGGCGGGCTGATCGGCGCCTGGGTCAAGGCGCTCTTCAACGGCGCCTCCGTGCCGATGGGCAAACTCGTCGGGCTGAAGTTCGCCGGGATTCCGTTCGGCCTCATCGTCGACGCCCGCATCACCGCGGTGCGCGCCGGCATCCCGGTCAGCGCCGATCTCATCGCCTCGCACTTCCAGGCGGGCGGCAATGTCGTCCCGACCGTGCAGGCGATCATCGCGGCGAAGAAGGCCGGCATCGCCCTCGACTGGGACCGCGCCTGCGCGATCGACCTCGCGACCAAGGGCTCGGGCAAGAGCGTCGTCGAGGCGGTCCGCACCTCGGTCGACCCGAAGGTCA
>JAEXPL010000487.1 GCA_023446865.1 Verrucomicrobiota bacterium
CACGGCCGCTGGTGGCGCCGAGATCGACGGCGGCGCAGTGGATGGTGCGAAAGGAGGAGCGACGGGGCTTCATGGACGATTGGGGGAAACAGCTGCCGATGGCGGCGAGAAGACGAGGCGGGTAGTGTGGATTTGGGTGGGGCCGGGGGAAATTCGGAAAGCGTGCGGACTGTTCGCGCGGGCCGGGGCGCTACTCTTGGCGACTTTCGCAACGGTAAGGGACCGATAGAACGACGCCGTTCTGGTGCGCGGCGTGGAAGAGAAAGGAGCCGTCGAAACTCTGGTGAGTTCCGCTACACGCCGGCGGAGGCAAAACGGCTGGGCGTCAGCGTGGGCGGACCTTCGACCAGGTGTCCTGAAGCGCACGGGCGCTGGACTGGAGCCCGGAGAGCTCCTTGGGCCAGAGCGGAAGCTCGACCTGCTCGCGCACGCCGGCGCGGCCGACAACCGTGGGCACGCTGATCGCGACGTCGCGCAAGCCGTATTTGCCCTGCTGCAACGAAGAGACCGGGAGCAGCTGGCGCTTGTCGAGGGCGATGGCGTGCACCACCTCGGCGATGGTGACGGCCACGGCCCAGCCCGCACCGCCCTTGCGGCGGATGACCTCGGCGCCGCTGGACTTGGTGCGTTCGAAGACCTGGGACTGGAACGCCGCGTTCGCGCCGGGGAACTTGTCGAGCGGCAACCCGGCGGCGGTGGCGCTGGACCAGACCGGCACCATCGTGTCGCCGTGTTCGCCGAGGATGAGCGCCTTGACCTGCGTGGGCGCGAGCTTGAGCGACTCGGCGATGAGCGAGCGGAACCGCGCGGTGTCGAGCATCGTGCCGAGACCGAGCACCTGAGACCACGGCAGCCCGAGGCGGAAGACCGCGAGCTGGGTGAGGATGGCGACCGGATTGGAGACGACGAAGACGAGCGCGTCCGGGCGCAGGCCGGCCTGCTTGATCGAGGCGAGGATGCCGTCGAAGAGGGCGACGTTGCGGTTGATGAGGTCGAGGCGCGACTCGTCGGGCTTGCGGCGCAGGCCGGCGGTGATGAGGAAGAGGTCGCTGTCGGCCGCGCGGGCGTAGTCGCCGGCGTAGATGCGCTGGTCGGCGGCGGAGGAGGCGCCGTGTTGCAGGTCGAGCGCCTCGCCGGCGGCGAGTTCGGCGTTGGCGTCGAGCAACTGGATTTCGGAGACGACACCGGCGCACTGGAGGGCGAACGCGGCGTTGGAACCGACGCGGCCGCCGCCGCCGATGATGGTGACTTTCATGGGAGAGAAGGCGAAAGGCTAGTGGCTGGAGGCGAGCGGGACGGAAGAGGACTCGATCCCGACAGAAGGAAACGAAGAGAACGAAGGACGGACAGGAGTGAAGGCGGGCGGTTTGCGAGAGGGTGGCGGAGGTAGGGACGGCGCTCCGCGCCGTCCCCGGACGCCGGCGGAGCGGCGCCCCTACCCGATCAGCCCTTCAGCTGACGGAGGACTTCGTCGGTGATCTTCTGGACGAGCGCCTCGATGTTGGTATCGGGCGCGGGCTCGGAGGCGGCGGGCGCGCCGGGCTGCGCGCAGATGACGCCGGGGCGGAAATCGGCGGTGTCGATAAGCTCGGCCTCCTTCATGTTCGCACGCGGGTCGGGCATGCCGAGCTTCTGGCGGAGCGCGATGAGGTCCTTGAGCTTGTCGGGGCCGAACCGATGCAGCCCGGCGCCGAGGCTGGCGGCGAAACCCACGGTGCGGCAGTAGGCGTCGATGTTCTCCATCTTCCAGTAGGCGTCCTCGACGTCCTTGCCCCAGACGATGACGCCGTGGTTCTGCATGAGGATGGCCTGGTGGTCGACGCCGACGCGGCCGACCTCCTCGGCGTTGGCGGGGGTGCCGGGTGTCTCGTATTTGGCGACACCGATGCGGCCGAGGAAGACCTCGGCCTCGGGGATGAGGCTGGAGGGGATGGCGGCGTTGGAGATGGCGAAGGCGGTGGCATGCGGCGGGTGGGCGTGCACGCAGGCCTTGGCGGCGGGCTGGCGCTTCATGATGCCGAAGTGCGTCTTGGCCTCGCTGGTGCGCACGCGCGTGCCGGCGAGCTGGTTGCCGTCGAGGTCGACGAGGCACATGTCGGCGGGCTGCATGAAGCCCTTGCAGATGAGGGTGGGCGTGCAGAGCGCGAGGTTGTCGCCGACGCGGATGGTGATGTTGCCGCCGTTGCCGTCGGTGTAGTCCTTGATCCAGAGGCGGCGGCCGATGTCGCAGATGCGGCGCTTGAGTTCCTCGATGGGTGCGGAGTGGAAGAAACGCTGGATCTCGTCCGGCGTGCGCGGATCGGCGCCCGGCGTCCACCGGTATTCGAAATCCGGGATGCTGGGGGAACCGGCGGCGGGAGCCGCGGCGCGGACGGGGGGCGCGACGGCGACCGGCGCGGCCACGACCACCGGGGCGGCGGCGACGCGTTTGCGCTCGTCGACGAGGTCGCGGGCGGACGGAGTGAGAAGCGCGCCGGCAGGAATCGGCTGACCCGATTTCAGGAGGGCTTCGACTTCGCGGGCGGTGAGGACTTGCGGCATGAAGAGGAGGAGTTGGGGGAAAGTGTTGTTGGAAAATGAATCAGCGCGGCGGCGCGTAGCTGAGGTGGTTGACGATGCACGCCACGTAGGCGTCGACGGGCGCGGGGCCGGCGAACGGCTGGGCCGCCTCTGCGCCCTCGGTGAACCCGACGATGCTCCCCTCGCCCGCGCCGAGCTCGTCGTAGACCACGAGGCTGGAGCCCTTGGCCAGCGGCGGCATCGCCGCGCCGGCGAACTGCTCACGCGTGAACGGCTGCACGATCAGCAGGCGCCCGCCGGTGTAGACGGGCTCCTTCAACGTGAGGGTGACGCGGCCGATGACGGTTCCGAGGCGCATTTCGGTGGAGGACGGAAGACGGACGACAGAAGGGAACGAAGAGAACGAAGGACGGAGTCGCTTTGGTGTGGCGCCGCTCGCGAGAGCGGCGAAAGAGCTGCTCTTGTGAGCAGCTCCACGAAGGGGATCAGGTATCCACGAGACCGATGATGAGGTTGCGGAGCGGGGTCTTGGGATCGCCGACGAGTTCGCGGGTGGCGGAACCGTCGGTGGAGAGGATGACACGCTGGTGGAGGCCGGCGCCGAGCGGATCGATGGCGAGCACCGGCGTGCCCTCGTCGCGGCCCTGCGCGTCGAGCGGTTGGCAGATCACGGTGCGGCGGCCGACCATCGAGGGATGGCAGGCGGTCGCGACGATGGTGCCGTCGATGCGGGCGAGGAGCATGGTCAGTAGATCCGGAAGCCGTCGACGAGGACGCAGCGGCGGGTGCGGGTGAAGGTGCGCGGCGTGGTGATGCCCTCGCCGGGGGTGGTGGCGATCGAGTAGCTGAGGTAGCCCTCGCCACCGAGGCCGAGACCGGCGGTGCACGGGCCGTTCTTGACGAAGACGGTGGTGTCGAGCGCGCGGGCCATGAGCGTCATGTGGTCGACATTGAGCGAGTGGATGATCGCGGAGTGCTTGTAGCCGTGCTCGGCGCGCACGGCGGCGGCGACGCCCTCCTCGACGGACTTCACCCGCACGATCGGCAGCATCGGCATCATCTGCTCCTCGACGACGAACGCGTGGTTGGAGTCGGGCTCGGCGAAGAGCAGCTGCGTGCCGGCAGGAATGCTGGCGCCGGCGTGCTGGGCGAGGACGCTCGGGTCGACGCCGACGAAACTGCGGTTGAGAACCGGATGCGAGCAGCCCCCCGCCCCACCCTTGGTGGAGAACGCCGCGGCGGTGAGCCGGTCGAGCTGGCCGCCGTTGAGCCGGTGGGCGCCGTGGCGGGCGAGCGCCGCCATGAACTGGTCGGCGACGGCATCGAGAACAAAGACCTCCTTCTCGCCCACACAGAGCAGGTTGTTGTCGAAGGCACCGCCCGCGATGATGTCGCGCGCGGCCTTCTCGAGGTCGCCGGTGCCGTCGACGAGGACGGGCGGGTTGCCGGGGCCGGCACAAATCGCGCGCTTGCCGGACTTCATCGCGGCGGCGACGACGGCCGGTCCGCCGGTGACGCAGAGCAGGCGGACCTCGGGCGCCTTGCAGAGGGCGTCGAAGGATTCCAACGTCGGCTGCTCGATGGTGCAGACGAGGTTCTCGATGCCGATGGCGGCCTTGATCGCCTCGTTGTAGGTGGCGACGGCGAGCGCGGCGGAGCGGGCGCCGCCCGGGTGGGGGTTGAAGACGACCGAGTTTCCGGCCGCGACGATGTTGATGATGTTGCCGGAGAGCGTGGGGATGGAGTGCGTCATCGGCAGGATGGCCGCGACGACGCCGAAGGGCGTGTACTCCTCGAGCATGATGCCGTTGTCGCCGCTGCGGGCATCGGGGTGGAGCCACTCCACACCGGGCACGAGGTTCACGATCTGGAGCTTGGCGATCTTGTGGTCGAGGCGGCCGATCTTCGTCTCGGCGAACTCGAACTTGCCCCATTCCTCGGCGTTGCGCGTGGCGAGCGTCTTGACGATCTCCACGACCTTCGCGCGGGCGGCGAGGCCCTTGGCGGCGAGTTGGCGCTGGGCGACCTCGGCGGCGGCGCAGGCGGCGGCGGCATCCTGAAAGACGCCAGGGCGTCGCGACGGAGCGATCACGGCCGGGCCGGCGCCGGTGGCGACAGCGCCGTTGCGGGCGAAGGCCTTGACGACCTCGGCGACGACGCTGCGGACGAGCGCCTCATCGATGGCGGGAGCGGTGGGCATGGGAACGGGTGCGAGAGGGGAAAGGTGGATGACGGAGAAGATCCGGAGCGACAGAAGGGAACGAAGAGAACGAAGGTCGCAGCGGGGTTGCCGGTGGCGCCGCTCGCGAGAGCGGCGATTGCGGGAGCGCTGCTCTGGCGAGCAGCGCCACAGATGAAGAAAGAACGGATCAGGACACGCGCTGGCCGAGGACTTCGACGGTGTCGACCAGGCCGACGACGGCGGCGTCGACGGGGAGCGTCTTCATGCCGGAGGCCTGGCGGGCGGAGCTGCCCTGGCAGAAGAGGACGAGGTCGCCGTTGCCGGCGCCGAGGGCGTCGACGGCGACGATGGTGTTGGCGCCGTTGCGCAGCTGCGTCGGGTTGGCCTCGTCGACCAGCAACGGGCGCAGGAGGAGGAGTTTCTGGCCGCGCATGGTCTCATCCTTCTTGGTCGAGACCACGGAGCCGATGACACGCGCGAGGAACATGGGAGGAAGACGAAAGTTGCGAGCCCTTCGACGGGCTCAGGGCGGTGGCGGGT
>JAEXPL010000410.1 GCA_023446865.1 Verrucomicrobiota bacterium
GCCGAGCTCCGCCGCCTCTACGCGCTCAAGTACCAGTCCATCCGCTTCGATCTCGTGATCGTCTGCGACGACCCCGCGTACCAGTTCGCTCTGGCCAACCACCACGAACTCTGGCCCGAGGTCCCGATCGTCTTCTGCGGGGTGGGCGACCTGCGTCCGGAGGAGTTCGCCGGCCACAAGGACTTCACTGGCATTTCCGAAAACAACGATCTCACCCCCTTCGCCGCGGCCTTGTCGCAGATCGTCCCCGGAGTTCGGACGCTCTACGTCATCCGCGACGAGACTGTCTTCAGCCGCAGCCTTGAGCCTCACCTGCTCACGGCCCTCCACGCCGCCGCCCCGGCGCTGCAGGTGCAATACCTCGAGCGCCTCTCCGCGCAGAATCTCGCCACGCAACTCGAGCAATTGCCCGCGGACTCCGCCGTCTTCTTCGTCTCCTTCTGGCGCGACACCGACGGCCGTTTCATCAACGGCGAGGAGGCCCAGCGTATCCTAAACCACAGCTCAGGCCCCGTGCTCACCGCGCACGAGAGACTGGTCGGCAACGGCGCCCTCGCCGCCTCGTATGTTGACGCCGAGGACCACGGCAATGCCGCCGGCGCCCTCGCCCTGCGCATCCTACGCGGCACCCCGGCCGATGCGATTCCCGCCGCGATCGGCCCGCCCCGCCGGATCGTCTTCGACTACCCCGCCCTCGCCCGCTTCGGCATTCCGCCGGCCGCGGTACGCCCCCTCGGCACCGTCCGCAACGAGCCCTTCTCGTTCTACCGCACCTACCGCAGCCTCGTCTGGTCCACCATCAGCGTCATCGCCGTACTGTCCGCCCTAGTCCTCGGCCTTGTCGTCGCCATCCAACTCCGCCGGCGGGCGGTCGCCGAACTCGCGGCCAGCGAGCAGAAATTCCACGCCATCTTCGACCAGACCTTCCAGCTCGCCGGCCTGCTCGACACCGCCGGTCGGCTCATCGCGGTCAATTCCACCGCCTTGCACTTCGTGGGTGCCGGGGAGTCCGACGTCGTCGGCCGGTTCTTCTGGGACACTCCGTGGTGGCGCCACGACTCGGTCGAACAGGCGCGCATCCGCGACGCGGTGCGGCGCGCCGGCGTCGGGGAAACGGTGCGATTCGAGACCCACCACCGCACCTCCGGCGGGGAGCTCCGGACCATCGACTTCTCGATCAAGCCCGTGCAGGCCCCCGACGGCCGCGTCCTCCACCTCCTGCCCGAGGGCCGCGATGTCACAGAGATGCGTCGGACGGAGGCGCACCTCCAGGCGGTCCTCGCGAGTACGCCGCTCATCCTCTGGGCGATCGACGAGACCGGACGATTCACGCTCTCCGTCGGCTCCGGGCTTACCCTGATCGACCAGCAACCCGGCGGACTTCTCGGCACCGGTGTATTTGACTTTTTCGGAACCGGATCCGATCTCGCCAAGGGGTTCCGCCGCGCGCTGCAGGGCGAAGCCGTCCGGACTCTCGCCGCGATCGGCTCCCGCTGGTTCGAACTCCATGTCGCCCCGCGTACATCGCCCGACGGCACCACCCAAGGCGCCACCTGCGTCGCCCTCGATGTCACCGAGCGCATCGTCGCCGAGGCCAGCCGCACGCAGCTCGCGACCGCCGTCGAGCAATCGGCCGACGAGATCATTCTGACCGACGCGCACGGTATCATCCAGCACGTCAACCCGGCCTTCGAGCGGGTAACCGGCTACAGCCGCGCCGAGGCTGTCGGCCGCAACCCGAATATCCTGAAGAGCGGACGCCAGGACACCACCTTCTACCAATCGCTCTGGCAGACGATTCTCTCCGGCCAGGTCTGGAGCGGCCGCTTCCAGAACCGGCGCAAGGACGGCACCATCTTCCTTGAGGATGCGACCATCACACCCCTGCTCGACGAACACCAAAGCCTCCGCGGCTTCGTCTCCGTCCGCCGCGATGTCACCCGCCAGGTCCAGATGGAGGAGGAGCTGCGCCAAGCCCAGCGGACCGAGGCCATCGGCAAGCTAGCCGGCGGCGTCGCCCACGACTTCAACAACATTCTCCAGATTATCCAGAGCAGCGTCATCATGGCCCGCGAGGACTCCCCGTCGCCCGCACTCGCCGAATGGCTCGACCAGATCCAACAAGCCACCACCCGCGCCGCCACCCTCACGCGACAACTGCTCGCCTTCAGCCGCAAACAACGCCTCCAGTTCCAGCTCGTCGACCCGGCGACCATCCTCACCGACGTGCTCAAACTCATCCGGCGCATCATCGGCGAGCACATCCAGGTCGAGTACCGCGCTGCCGCCGGCCTCGATCGCATCCGCGCCGACATCGGCCAGTTCGAGCAGGTCGTGCTCAACCTGTGCGTGAACGCCCGCGATGCCATGCCGAACGGCGGACTGCTTTCACTCACGCTTGAGAACCGCCAGCTCGAGCGGCCTCAACTCCCCTCCGGTACCAACATCCAGCCCGGCCGATTCGTCTGCCTTGTCGTGCGCGACACCGGTCACGGGATGGATGGCGCCACGCTCAAGCGCATCTTCGAGCCGTTTTTCACCACCAAACCCGTCGGCCAGGGCACCGGGCTCGGTCTTTCGGTCGTCCACGGAATCATCCAACAGCACGACGGCTTCATCCGGGTCGAAAGCGCCCCCGGACAAGGCACCGTATTCGAGATCTTCTTCCCCGCTGCCCCGGCCGACCAGATCGCTGGCGCCGACACAGCCCAAGCGGGACCGGCCGGAACGGCCCTACCGGGCCCGGCCGGGCGGGGCGAAACCATCCTGATCGCCGAGGATGAGCCGCAGGTCCGCGCGACCACCCGGCGGATCCTGGAACATAACGGCTATCGCCTCCTCGTGACCGCCAACGGCGAGGAAGCCTGCGCCCTCGCCGAAAACTATCTCGGCAAGATCGACCTCGCGTTGCTCGACGTCGTCATGCCGTGCCTCGGCGGCATTGAGGCCGCCCGGCGACTCCAGCACCTCAAACCCGGGCTGCCGATTGTTCTCTGCTCCGGCTACGCCAGCGGCTTCACCCCCGGCAACCTGCCCGACCCCACTTGGCACATGGTTCAGAAGCCGTATCAGGCGCGACTTCTCCTCGAGACTCTTCGCACCGCACTGGGAGAGAGAAACTGATCAGCGCGCTGAGGCGCGCTGCCTGAGACCGGTCTCCAAGTTCAGGCCCGGTCTTTGCCGAAGAGCAGCCGCAGGCCGTTGAGGCAGACGACCACCGTGCTGCCCTCGTGGGCGAACACGCCGATCGTCAGCGGCACGATACCGGCCATCGAACAGCACACCATGACGACCACTGTACCGAGCGAGATGAAGAGGTTCTGCCGGATCACGCGGCGGGCGCGCTGGCTGAGGCGGTAGGCCGAAAGGAAGTTCTCGATCTTGTCGTTCATCAGCACGACCTCGCTCTGTTCCAACGCGGCGTCGCTGCCACGGGCACCCATCGCCACCGACACGAACGCCGCGGCGAGGCTTGGCGCGTCGTTCACGCCGTCGCCCACCATCGCCACCTTCCTGCCCGCGTGGCGAAACTCCTGGATCGCGGCGACCTTCGCCTCCGGCGTGAGGCCGGCGCGGACTTCGTCGAGACCAAGTTCCTTCGCCACCGACTCCGCCGCTTGGCGACGGTCGCCGGTGAGCATCACGGTCTTCAGCCCGAGGCGTTTCATCTCGGCGAGCACCGCCTTCGACTGCGTGCGCACCTCGTCCTTCAAGAGCACGCGGCCGATCACGCCTTTGCCGATCACCCACACCTCGGAGAGTTCCGGCGAGGCCGGCGGCACGTCCTTGATCCACGCGGCGAGCGGGCCCTCGTTGAGCAACTCGCGACGACCAAGCATGATCGTGGCGTCACCCTGCTTCGCCTTGAGGCCCTGGCCGGTGATCGACTGGAAATCGGCGATGTCGTGCTCGTTCACGCCGTGCTTGCGGCCGTAAGCGGTGATCGCGCGCGCAATCGGGTGCTGGGAGTTTTGCTCGAGCGAGTACGCAAGCTCCAGGACCTCCTGCTCGCGACCGGGCGGATAGCTCTCGTAACCCACGACCTCGAGGTCGCCGGTGGTGAGCGTGCCGGTCTTGTCGAGCGAGACGAGATTCACGTCGGCGAGCTTCTCGATCGCCGCGCCGCCGCGGAACAGGATGCCGTGCTTCGCGCCCCACGCGATCGCCGCGAGAATCGCCGAAGGGATCGAAAGCACCAGCGCGCACGGACTGGCGACGACAAGCAGCGTCATCGCGCGATAGAACGCCGAGCGCACCTCGACGCCGTCGACGACGAGGTTGTCGAACGGCTGGATCCCGAAGCCCAGCCACCACACGAAGAACATCGCGGCCGTCATGCCGAGCACGCCGTAGGTGTAGCGCACCCCGAACTTGTCGGTGAACCGCTCGCTCGGCGCCTTCAGCTTCTGCGCCGTCTGGATGAGGCGGATGATGCGCTGCAACGTCGACTCGGCGGGCAGGCGCTGGACGGAGAACTCTACCGCGCCCCAGAGGTTGATCGTGCCGCTAAACACCTGATCGCCCTCGGCCTTCTCGACCGGGCGCGCCTCGCCGGTGAGGTTCGCCTCGTCGGCCGCGGTCTTGCCCTTGCTCACCACTCCGTCGGCCGGGAACGCCTCGCCGGGTTTCACGAACAACGTGTTCCCGAGCGCAATCTCCTCGACCTTGATCACGGTCTGCTTGCCGTCGGCCTCGACGCGCGTGGCTTCCTTCGGCGCCGCCTTCAGCAGCGAGTCGACCTCGCGGTGCGTGCGGTTGAGCGCGTACGCCTCCATCGCGCCGGAAGCGGAGAACAGGAAGAGCAGCAGCGCCGCCTCGTCCCAGTGCCCGATCGCCGAGGCCCCGGCGGCGACCGCCAGCATCAGGAAATGGATATCAAGCTCGCCCTTGCGGATCTTCGACCACACGTCGATCGCAGCGTCGAAGCCGCCGGTGACGATCGAGAGGCCGTAGAGCACCTTGATCGCGACCGAGTCGGCCGCGACCACCCCGGCGGTCTTGAGCACGAACGCCGTGGTGCCGAACACCCAGCACGCCGCCGCGAACCCGGCCAGCACCCGCCAATCTTCCTCCTCTTCCTCCTCCTCGGGCGTCTCCGGCCACTGGTACTCGCGCCACTTCCAGAAATGCGGCGCCGTCGCGCAGCTCTGCTTCGAAAGCACCGCCGCCTCGCCTTCCTGCTTCACCTGGAAACCGCTCGGCGCCGCAACGCCAGCCGCCGGCATCGTCGCCAGTTTCTCCTCCAGCGCCGCGATGACTTCCTGCAACCGCTGGTCGAGGACCTGCAGATCCACCTTGCCCAACGTCGCCACAGAGACCTTGCGCGCGCTCGGGTCGACTTTCACCGCCTCCACCCCCGGCTGGCTTTGCAGGAAATCGGCAAGCGCGGTGATCCAATCAGCGGAGACAGGGGTGCGGGAGGCTTCGTTGTTCATCGGTGCGTAGGTCGCGCGGACCGTAGAAACCGGCCCTATCCGCTGCCAGTGAAAACCGGCCCATGACCCGGAATAATGCGAGACGCAGTCGCAGGAAGTCCCCTTGCCACCGCGCCTTTCGTGCCCCGCGCGCCGAGCCCCGGCGCATCAGCGCCGCACCTCCGGAAAACCTTTGCGGTGACCACGGCTTCACCCCCGACCCTGCACCTCGCACATGAAACCAACCGCCACCAACGCCCGCGCTCTCCCCTTTCCCGTCGCCCCCCTTTGCCTCGGCCTCCTGGCCTCGGCACTCGTCGCGGCGCCGTCTCCCCCGCCTGCTTCCGTCCCGCCCCTTGAGGCCTCCGTACCCGCCGTTGTCGGCTATCCCGCCGTTCCCGGCAAAACGATCGTCCGTGAACACGAATTCACCGTTCCAGCGCCGCCCGCGCGCGTGTTTCCGCTTCTCTGCCCCAGCCGCGAGTACGAATGGCTCCCGGGCTGGTCCTGCGAGCTGCTGCGCAGTCGCACCGGAGTGGCCGAGCTCGAGTGCGTCTTCCGAACCGTGCGCCCCGAGGGCGGCGTGATGACCTGGGTCGTCTCCCGTTTTGAACCGCCGCACTGCATCGAGTTCACCTGTTTCAACACCACCGCCGCCCATGTGATGCGGCTGGGTATCCGGCTCGAGTCCACCGCCTCCGGTGGAACCCGACTGCACTGGCGGCGCCACTGGATCGCCACCGGCCCTGCCGGTGAGCAGCTGGTCGACCGGTTCGACGACGCGGGTCTCGATCGTCACTCGGGCGAGCTGGCAGCCTGGCTGACCTACTACCTTGAGCACGGCCGCATGCCTCCTGCGCCGCCCGCCGTACCCAAGACGTGAACCTGTTCTCCGGGCGCGGAACCGCCGGAGCCGAGCGCACCGGCTTCAGATCCGCGCCCGGGCATCGCCTAGGCGCGAACACGGCCATGCCTTCGTGGCGATCACCGCCCGGCCCGTGCCGTGGCAATTCCGCTTGCCACCAAAATCCCCCGCGCGGCCTACTTCGGCCCCATGCCCGTCGCCGGTCCCGATCTCCGCGTTGCCCGTTCCCGCCCTTCCGCCGGCCGCGCTTGCTCCCCTCTCACTTTCCGATCTCCGGTTTCCGCTCTCCGCTTTCCGGTCTCCGGTCTCCCCCGATGATCGGCCTGCACGAGAACCACGGCGGGCCGCCCGCCCGCTCCGACGCGTGGCTGCAGCTCGTCGCGCAGGCCTTCGCCGAGGGCGGCTGGCTGCAGGAAGCGCTTGAGCTGGAACACCGCCCACAGCAGGAGCGCATGGCGCTCAACGTCGCGCGCGCTTTCTTCGGCGATGAGGTCCTGCTCGCCGAGGCCGGCACCGGCGTGGGCAAGAGCCTCGCCTACCTCGTGCCCGGTCTGCTCCACGCGCAGTCGGCGCGCCGGCCGATGCTCGTCTCCACGCACACCATCTCGCTCCAGGAGCAGATTCAGCAGAAGGATCTCGCGCTCGTCCGCCGCCTCTTCCGTGCGGCGCCGGAGCTGGAGAAGTTCGCCGACTTCCGCTCCGCCGTGCTCGTGGGCAAGGGCAACTACCTCTGTTCGACGCGCCTCGCCCAGGCGATCGCCGCCAAGACCGAGCTCTTCCCCTCGCACGAACAACAGGAACTGCTTCGCATCGCCGCGTGGGCCCAGGAATCCAAGGACGGCCTGCGCCAGGAACTCAGCCCCGCGCCCGATCCCGACGTCTGGGAATGGGTCCACGCCGATTCCTCCGTCTGCAGCCGCCGCAACTGCGACCCCGAGCACTGCCCCTACCAGCGCGCCCGCGCCCGGATCCGCGACGCGCACCTGATCATCGTCAACCACAGCCTGCTCTTCTCGCACATCCACGCCGGCGGCGCCGCCGAGCGCGGGGCCAAGCGCGGCATCCTCTTCCCCGACGACTTCCTCGTGCTCGACGAGGCGCACACCGTGCCCGAGGTCGCCACCGAGCACTTCGGCCTGCGCGTCACCTCCTACGGTGTCGACCGTTTCCTCAAGTCGCTCTACCACCCGCAGCGCAAGCGCGGCCTGCTCCAGAAGCTCGGCTCGGCGCGCGAGCGCCAGCTGGTCGAGGACTGCCTCGACGCCTCGTCTCTGTTCTTCGGCCACATCCGCGACCGTGTGCTGGAGAAGCAGCCGGTCGTGCGCATCCAGAACGAGGAGGTGTGCGAGCCGCTCCCGACCGAGCCGTTCAAGATCCTCAACCAGCTCCTCAACGACCTCGCCAACAAGCTGCCCGACGGCCCCGCCCGCGAGGAGCTCACCGAGCAGCGCGGCAAGCTCGGCACCTACTTCACCAACATCCGGCAGTTCCTGAAGCTCGCCGACGAAGAGCACGTCCACTGGGTCGAGCGCTCCGGCAAGCAGGGGCAGATCGTGGCGTTGCGCAGCGCGCCGATCGATGTCGCCCCGCATATCCGCGAGGCGCTCTTCCAGAAGGACACCGCCGTGCTCCTCACCAGCGCCACGCTCGCGATGGGCGGCCAGATCGAGCCGTTCCAGCAACGCATCGGCGCCGAGGAACAGCGCGTCACGATCGAGGATTCGCCCTTCGACTACCAGCGGCACATGCGCGTCTACGTCGCCGCCGACATCCCCCAACCCACGCCGGAGAACCCGCGCCTGGCTCTGGAGGAACTCGCCGACTACATCCGCTGGTGCGCGCAGCAGGTGCCCGGCGGCAGCCTCGTGCTCTTCACGAGCTACACCGACCTCAACCGGTGTGCCGAGATGCTGGAGCCGGACTTCCTCGCCGCCGGCCGCCCGCTCTTCGTGCAGGGCAGGCTCCACTCGCGCACGGAGCTGACGAAGCAGTTCCGCCAGGCCAAGAACGCGATTCTCTTCGGCACCGACAGCTTCTGGACCGGTGTCGACGTGCCCGGCAACGCCCTCTCACAGGTCATCGTCACCCGCCTGCCGTTCGATGTGCCTACGCACCCCATCGCCGAGGCCCGCGCCGAGTGGGTGCGCGACCGCGGCGGCAACCCGTTCGCCGAGCTTACGCTGCCCGACGCGCTCGTGAAGTTCCGCCAGGGCATCGGCCGCCTCATCCGCACCAAGACCGACCGCGGCCTCGTCACCATCCTCGACGCCCGCGTGCTCACCAAGACCTACGGCCGGCTCTTCATCGACTGTCTGCCCAAGCGCGAGTTCGAGCGCCTGACCAAAGCGACCCGGGAGAACCTCTTCCGGCCGTTCGCCGTGAGCAACCGCGAGTAACGCGCGGCAGGGTCGACATCGCGCTGCATCGCGCCAAGCTTCCGGTCGATGGCGCTACGCCTCCAGTTCTCCGGGGCCACCGACATCGGTTGCGAACGGAAAGAGAACCAGGACCGCTTCCTCATCGACACGGAGCACGGCCTCGCCGCCGTGGCCGACGGCATGGGCGGCCTGCCTCACGGTGCCGAGGCGGCGCAATGCGCGATCGACGCGCTGAAACGGCGGCTTGAGCGCCAGATTCCGGGCGACCACGCCGCATGGCTCCGGCTCCTCGATACAGTCGGACAAGATGTGTTCGCGCTCGGACTCGAACTCAGCCGTTCCCTCGGAATCGGCACGACCCTGACCGTCATCCACGCCCACACCGACACGCTCACCCTCGCGCACGTCGGCGACTCCGCGCTGCTCCGGCTCCGCGGGGGTTCACTCGAGCAACTCTCCGCCGAGCACACCGTCGCCGCCGAACTCCGCGAGGAGGCGCGCCACGGCCGGCCGCAACTGCGGCCCTTCGCCGCCGAGCACATGCTCACCAGCTGTCTCGGCTTACCGTTCCTACCCCGCAAAGATGTGCGAGACTTCGACCTTCGGCCCGGCGACCGTCTGGTACTGTGCAGCGATGGCCTCACCAAGCCGGTGGAGTTATCCGAGATCACCACGGCGCTGGAACGCGCAAGTTCGCCAGAAGACGCCGCAGCACAACTGATCGACCTCGCCAACAGGAACGGAGGCCCGGACAATGTCACGGTCGTGGTTCTGTTTGCGGGCGCAGAGTGAAGCGTGTGCGACCGCGAAGGCTCCGAAGCCGGTGCCCGATGACGCGAAGCGAAGGAACCGTACCGAAACGGAGACCTATTTCGACTCGTGGAACTCCGCGAGTTCGGGGGCGGTCCATGCCTTACCGCGGTCGGCGGTGGCGGCGAGGATGCGGGCAACGGTCTCCTTGGTGACCGGCGGAGCCTTGTTGCCCCATTCCTGGCGGATGTAGGTCAACACGTACGCAATCTTCTCGGGCTTCCAGTTGGAACCGAGCGGGCCGAAGGCGGGCATCGCCGCACTGCCAAAGGTGTTGCCGCTCACCTTCACCGGGCCGGTGAGGCCGTGGATCAGGATGCGGATGATCGCCTCCTCGTTGCCGTTCACCCAATCCGATCCCGCCAAGGGCGGATAGGTGCCGGGAAGTCCCTGGCCCGTCGCTTGGTGGCAGGTCACGCAATTCTGGACGTAGAGCTTCTTGCCGATCGCAATCGGGTCGGCTGCAGCCGCGGCGCCCGAGCCGGCACCGCCACCGTTGCCCTGCACTTCCTCGTTGTAGACGAGCGGACTGAAGTTGCCCGAGTAGCGCTGAAGGTAAAGCGCGCTACCGAAGACGAGGATGCTGCACAGGAAGAGGAGCAGCAACGACGGGAAGTTCTGCTGTTCGTGCGGCTCCGGATTCTCGCGGTCGTGGGCGGGCGTGGGATCGGCGGGATTGGGGTTGGCGTCGCTCATCACTTCTTCCCTCCGGAGGTATTCACGGGGATCGACTCGGGATAATCGAACTCGTGTTTCAAGCTCATGAGATAGGCCACCAGCGCCTCGGCTCGGTGCGTCGGAACGACCTCGTAGCCCGGGGCCGGCGCGTAGTGCGGCGGCAGTCCCTGGATCGCCTTGGGCGAGGGCTGGCCGACGATCTTGCGCGTCTCGAA
>JAEXPL010000137.1 GCA_023446865.1 Verrucomicrobiota bacterium
GCGGGATGCGGTCGAAGTTGGCCTGGAGCTTCTGGTTGAGGCGGACGAGCGCGGCCTCGAGGTCGGTGCCGACCTTGAAGCGCACGATGGTCATCGCGTTGCCGGGGCTGGAGGTGGAGTAGAGGTATTCGACGCCGGGTATCTCCCAGAGGAGTTTCTCCATCGGGCGGGTCATCCGGTTCTCCACTTCGGCGGCGGTCGAGCCGGGCATGGCGACCATGACGTCGACCATCGGCACCTTGATCTGCGGCTCCTCCTCGCGCGGGAGCATGAGCACGGCGAACGCGCCCATGAGGATCGAGGCGATGATCACGATCGGCGTAAGCCGCGAGTCGATGAAGAGCGCGGCGAGCCGGCCCGTGATGCCGAGCTTGGGCGCGGCGGATCCGGCGGCGGAGTTGTCGGCTGCGCTGCTCACGGCTTCACCTCCACGGGCTGGCCGTCGCGCAGCGGCGTGGCGGCGGGATCGACGACGATCGCCTCACCGGCAGCGAGACCCGAGAGAATCTCGATCGCGGCACCGTGGCGGGCGCCGGTTCTCACGAGGCGGAGACTGGCGGAACTGTTCGCGACGACGAACACGCGTTCCATCTGGCCGAAGGTGGTGACGGCGGCGGCGGGCACGACGAGCGCCTTGGTCTCGCCGGCGGGCCAGGCGACGCGGGCGAACTGGCCGGAGCGCACGGCGGCGCCGGCGGGCAGGTCAATCTTCGCGAGGAACGTGCGCGAGACGGCGTCGAGCGCGGGGGAGACCTCGGCGACGCGGCCGACGAACTCGAGGGTGTTGATGCGCACCGGCACCTCGGGGCCGACGGCGACGGCGGCGAGGCTGTCGGGGACCTCGACCTCGACGCGCTGGAGCGCGGGGTTCTCGAGCTCGAGGAGCGGGTTGCCCGGGGCGGCGAGGTCGCCCTCGTTGACGAGGCGGCGGGTGATCACGCCGTCGAACGGCGCGGTGATGGTGGTGTAGGCGAGCATCGTGCGCGCCTCGGCGACGGTGGCCTCCATGAGGCGCACGCGATCCTCCATGCTGCGCACGGTCTCGGCGGCGGCGGCGCCTTTGGCGAGCAGGCCGGTCTCGCGCTCGAGGTCGCGGCGCGCCTGCCCGAGGCCGGCCTCGGCCTGGGCGAGGCGGGCGCCGATCTCGTTGGCGGAGACCGTGGCGAGCGTGTCGCCACGTTTCACCGACTGGCCGAGGGCGATCGGCAACGTGGCGATCGTGCCCATGACTTTCGGGGCGACCGCGGCGCGCTCGACGGCGCGCACGGTGCCCGGCAGCTCGGTGCGGCGCAGGTCGGTGATCGTGCGCACCTCGGTAGTGCGAACGGCGACGGCTGGATGCACCGCCGCAGCCCCATGTTCTCGGCTGCAACCACCGGCAAGCAGGACCACGGAAAGAGCGGAGAGGACGAAGCGAGTATTCATGGAGATGGCGATCGAAGACGGAGATTCAGGCGCGAACCGAGCTAAGGACGAACAGGGCACCGAGCACACTGCCGTAGATGGCCCCGCGCCACCAGGTAGACGTCAGCGGGCAGCTGCCGGAAGTGCACTGGCCGAAGGTACCCATGAGGGCGCCAAGTATGGCTCCGATGAGCACGGGAGCAAGGAAGCGGAGGGCTTTCATGGCGGCGGAGACAGTAAGCCGGAGACCGGAAACGGGAGAGTGGCGGATTGGAAGGCGGAGGACGGAGGATCGTAGGTGGACCCGGTTGCCCCCAACCGGGTCGAGGACTCGGTCGGCAGCGGGTTGGATTCCGGTGAGAGCGAACGCTGTCCGTCGCGGCTCGGGCGGGCGACGGCGTTGGGGGCAACGCCGTCCACCTCGTCGGGCGGGCTCAGTCTTTGCCGCAGCCGCAGGAGTCGCCCGGCTTTTCCGTGGAACCGGAGCCGGAATCGCAGGCGCATTTCCCGTCGTCGCAGCCGCAGGAGCCGGGCGAGTCGGGGAAGAGCTTGCGGAGGATGTTGCAGGCGGGGCAGAAGCCGGTGAAGGCGGACTGGATGAGGTTCACGCCGACGAAGGCAGCGAGGAGCAGCCACCACGGGCTGACCCAGTGGCCGAGGGCGAGGCTGGCGAGAACCATGGTGCCGGCGAGGACGCGGATGCGGTATTCGAGTTTCATGGGAAGTAAGGAGAGACGATTTCGTTTCTGTATTACCATATAGTTATTTAGGTTTCCTCATCGTCAAGCCCGTTCTCGCGCTCGGCCCGCCTCCGGGCTGGTCCATCGCGCTGGAAACGCAAAAGCCCCGGCGTGGGGACCGGGGCCGACTCGGAAGACGGTGCAGCGCGCTATTTGGCGTTCTCCTCGTCGTCGTCCTCGTCTTCCGCGGGCTGGGCGGCGGCGGCGGCCTTCTCGGCCTCCTTGGCCTTCTTCCGCTCAAGCCGCTGCTGCCGGCGCTTCTCGAGATCGGCCTTGTGGGCGGCCTCCTCCTCGGGGTCGAGCTGGCCGTTCTTGTTCGCGTCGTACTTGGCGAGCAGCCGAGCCTGCCGTTTCGCGGCGCGGTCGGCCTTCATCGTCGTGATCTCCTCTCCTTCGAGCTTTCCGTCCTTGTTGAGGTCGTACTGCTCGTTGCGGTGGTTGACCGCGATCGACTTCACCTTCGGTTCTTTCGCATCACCGGCGGAGACGGCAGTGGGCAACGCCACCGCGGCGATCAGCCAGGCGAGACACCCGGCGAGGGTAACTAGCATTCGTTTCATCTGCGTCCTTGGTTGGGTTCACGCAGGGGGCACCGCCGACGCTGCGGCATCCATTTCGCCGATGCAAGCCGGAGTTTGCCCTTCCCCGCCCCGTCCGCAACCGCTACCGCCACTCGTGCCGCGGGTAGCGGCGGGAGAGCGCGGGCTTGATCTCGGGATACACCTCGCGCCAGAAGCGCGCGAGGTCGTCGGTGACCTGCAGCGGACGCTGGTTGGGCGCGAGCACCTCGATCTTCAGCGGCACGCGGCCGCGGGCGAGCGAGAGTTTCTCGACGCCGAACAGCTCCTGGATGCGCGCCGAGATCACCGGCGGGCCGTCCTTCGGGTAGCTGATCTTCGAGCGCCGGCCGTTGGCCATCTCGATCCGCTCGGGTAGCAAGGTCTCCATCGCCGCGAGCTGCTCGGGCGTGAGCCAGTCCTTGAGGATCGGCCAGGGGTCGAGGTTGCGCACGTCCTTCACGCCGCGGCAGCCGTAGCACATCTGGTCGATCAGCGTCGCCCGGTCCTCCTCGCGGATCGGGTGCGCCTCCATCTCCGGGAACCACTCGGCGAACCGCGCCACGCGCACGATCCACTCCTCCACCCGCTCGTCCCACGCCTCGATCTTGAGGTTCCCGGCGAGCACCTCACGCGCAAGGATCTGCGCCGCCTCGGTCTCCGGCGGCTCCGCGCCCTCCTTCGACTCGAGCACGAGATCGCGGAAACGCCGCTCGCGGCGCGCAGTGACGCGCTTGGTGTTCGGGTCGAGCCCGGTGGTGATCGACTCGTCGCAGTCGTCGGGAAACAGCTCCTTGAGCCACGCCTCCTCGATCGCCGTCGCCAGTCCAAGCACCGTGTTCACCTCGCCGGCCCGGCCGCCGATCTCGCTGATCTCCGCCACCACGAGCAGCTTCGCGCCATGCAGCGCGCTCTCGCGGGCGAGCAGGCCGCGGCGCCTGTGTACGAGGTCGCAGCGCAGCGTCGCCTCGTCGAGCCGCCGCGCGAGGTGGTCGATGAAGCCAAGCAGCACGCACTTGCGCACCAGTGCGCCGTCGACGCGGCGCTCGCTCACATCGAGTCCCTCGTCCTGCGCGATCTCGAGAAACTGTTCGAACAACGGCGCCACCTGCCGCGCCGCCTGCGCGTGGATGCCGAGCCGGCGGCAGGCGTCCACGGAGAAGTTCGCCTTCTCCGCATACCGGTACGCGCGCATGAGCAGGAAGAAGTCCGACTCGGTCTCGGTGCCGAGCAGATCCTCGCGCGCCTGCTCGACACCGCGGTCGACGTTGCGCAGCCAAAACGAGCGCCCCTGCGTGAGCGCCGCCATCATCGCCACCGTGCGCACGCAGCCGAACTCCTCTGCCGCGAGAAACATCCGTGCGTACCGCGGGTGCACCGGAAACTTCAGCATCCGCCGGCCGATCTCGGTGATAGAGGAAATGCCGGTCTCGGCCTCGCCCGGTAGGACCGGTCTCCGACCGGTCGCCTCGGGCTCCGCGATACCATCCGGTTTCGGCAACATCGAGCGTGTCCGGTCGGAGACCGGACCTACTTTCACCGCGCCGAGATCGCGCAACAGCTCCTCCGCCCGCGCCAGCGCCTTCGGGTCCGGTGGCTCGATCCACGGGAAATTCACCACGTCGTCGATCCCGGCGGCGTTGAGCGTCAGCACGACCTCGGCGAGATCGAGGCGTTTCACCTCGGGCAGTTCCTGCGGCGAGCGCTGCACATGCTCACGCTCGGTCCACAGCCGCAGGCACACGCCGGGCGCCGTGCGGCCCGCGCGGCCGGCGCGCTGGTCGGCCGACGCCGCGCTGATCTTCTCGACCAGCAGCGTGTTGATGCCGCGGTGCGGATCGAACCGCGCCACCCTCGCCAACCCGCTGTCCACGACCGCCGTCACACCGTCGATGGTGAGCGAGGTCTCGGCGACGTTGGTCGCCACGATGATCTTCCGCCGCTCGTAGCGTTCGACCGCCCGGTCCTGGTCGTCAGGCGACATCTCGCCGTGCAACGCGAAGACGAGGCAGTCCTTCAGTTCACGCTGGTACTGCAAGGCGTTGACGGTGCGGCTGATCTCGTACGCGCCGGGCATGAACACCAGCACGTCGCCACTCGCCTGCTTCGCCACGATCCGTGCGCAGGCGCGCGCCGCCACATCCCAGATGTCGTCGCGGTCGGGATTGATCGGGTGCGTCTCATACTCGGTCGAGACGGGAAACATGCGCCCCTCGCTGCGCACGACCGTGCACGGCGCGAGATACTTCTGCAGCAGCCCAGCGTCGAGCGTGGCCGACATCACGATGATGATCAGGTCGGGGCGCGTCGTACGCTGGATCTGGAGCGCACGGGCCAGGCCGATGTCGCCGTCGAGATGACGTTCGTGGAACTCGTCGAACACCAGCGCGCTCACGCCGCGCAGGTGCGCGTCGAACGTCATCTGGCGCAGCAAAATTCCCTCGGTCACGTAGCGGATCCGCGTCTTCGCCGAAACCCGCGAATCGAGCCGCACCTGGTAGCCCACCTCGTCGCCCAGCCGCACGCCGAGCTCCTGCGCGACCCGCTTGGCGAGCATGCGCGCCGCGATTCGCCGCGGCTGGAGGACGACGCATTGCCCGCGGTCGAGCAACCCGGCTGCGAGCAGCATCTTCGGCACCTGCGTGGATTTGCCCGAGCCCGTCGGCGCCTGCACGACCACGCGTCCGGTTGCCCGCGCGCCGTCGAGCAGCGCCGCCTGAATTTCGTAGATCGGGAGTTCGCGGGGATCGGGCATCGGTGGAGCGCACCACACAGCCAACCGCCCCCGCCCCGTGCAAGCGCGGAGGTCGGCAGCCGGACGTTCCCCTACCCGCCCGTCAGCCGAGCACGGCTCGGACCGCCTCGGCGGTGTCACGCCAGGTGGGGAGCGGACGGTTGAGCGCCGCGCGGCCGAGTTCCTCGACCAGGCGCTCTTCGGTCAGGACACGCCGCAGGCCCGCAGTCCACGCGCCGACGTCTCCGGCGGGCAACGCCAGGCAGCCGCCGCCGGCGGCATGCTCCTGCAACGCCGGGATGTCGCTGCACACGCACGGCAGGCCGCCCCAGAGGGCCTCGATCACCGGCAGGCCGTTGCCTTCCGCCTGGGACGGGAACACCCCGGCCAAGCACTGCTCGGCCAGCGCCGCAACCGCCTCATCCGCCAGCGCGCCGTGGTAGCGCAACCGCGGTTGGCGGAGCGCGAGGCGACGGATCCGCCGCTCGATGGGCGCACCGAAATGTGGATTCACCCGGCCCACGAAATGCACCGTGAAATCGAGCCCTTCCGCCCAGAGCCGTTCGGCGGCGTCGAGCAGGAGCGCCTGGTTCTTCCGGGGCTCGAGGATTCCGACCATCAGCAATGCCGGCGAACCCGCCGGTCGCTCGCGGTTGCGCGCCCGCGGCCGGTCGGCGCCGTCCGCCCCGAGGGGGAACGTGGTCGCCGGGGCGCGCCGGGGCGCTCCCGCCCACGCCCAGTAGTTCTCGAGCTCGGCCCGGCTGGTCTCGGAAATAGCCAGCACCCGGTCGAAGCCGGCGAGCAGCTTCATGTATCCGGGGTGGCGGGCCACGCTCTGCGGCCAGGTCGTCTGCGGAAACCGCAGCGGGATGGCGTCGTAGTAGACCGCCGCGGTGCGACAGCCGGGTTGCGCGACCCACGCCGAAAATCCCGGCCGCTCCGCCTCGCCGAACAGCTCGGGCGTGAACAGCCAGTCCTCCGCCTGCGGCGCCACCGGCGAACCGTCGGCCCGCGCCCAGCCGCGCGCGGCGGCATCCCACCGCACGGCCACGAGGTCTGCGCCGACGAGCTCCCCGAGCCCGGTGCGCAGCCGTGCGCTCACCCGTTGGATACCGGAGTGGTGGCCCGAGCGGCCGGCCTTCGTGGTGTCGAAGAAGATCACGATTCCTCCCGGAGGCGTGCCAGCAGCTGCGCGGCGTTGCGATGTACGTTGAAGTTCGCCAAGACCCACTCGCGCGCCGCGCCCCGGAGCCGCTCGCACAGCCCGTTGTCGCCTGCGATCCGGCGCCAAGCGCCGAGCCACGCCGCCGTGTCCTCGACCGGTGCGACCAGCCCGGTGTGCTCGTGCGCGATCGCCTCGGTGGCGGCCGCCGCCGGCGATGTCACCACCACGACCCCGGCCGCCATCGCCTCGGGGATCACATTGGGCAGACCGTCGCGGTCGCCGCTGCGCGCAACGATACCCGTGTGCACCAACACATCGGCCCACTCCAACGCGCCGAAGATCTCCTTGAGCGGCCGGTGCCCCATGAGCTCCACCGTGCCGCGCAGCCGCGACGCGTGCAGCTGGGCGGTGAGCCGCGGATGCAGCGGGCCGCCGCCGTAGACGCGAACCTGCAGGTCCAGCCCCGCGTCGCGCGCCGCGGCGTAGAGCTCGAGCTGCCGCTCCAGCCCCTTCTTCTCCACCAGCCGGGCGACGCAGACCACCCGCAAGACCGTGCGCACCGGCCGGAGGGGCTTGAACGGCGGCAGCACCTCGAGCCCGCGCCGGATCACCAGCACCTTCTCCGGCGGGGCGCCGCGCTCGCGCAGGGTGGCCGCCGCCATCTCCGTGGAGGTGCGGACGAACCGCGCCAGCGCCAGTTTCTCGCGCAGCAGCCAGTCGCCGCCGTGCTCATACAAGTCGTACGCGTGCGCCGCCATGCTGAACGGGATGCCCGTCAGCCGCCACACCGCCCAGGCCGCACCGGCGGGCGCCGAGGCCCACACCGCGTGCACATGCCGCGGTTGTTCGCGCCGGTAGCGGGGCGCCTCGACCACGCCGTAGCCCGCGCCGAGCAGGTTCTCCCAGAAGTTCAGCCAGCCGTGCGGCGGCTTCGAGACCATGGCCCGCAGCACGTCGGCGATGAAGCCGCCGCGGGTCCGCCACGTCTCCAGCGGCAGCCGCCAGATCACGGTGAACAACCGCCAGCGGTTGAACTGCTCCACCGGCTCGCCGCCGAACTCCGCCGCGCCGCCCCATAGCGAGACGATCCGCAACCGCACGCCGAGCGCGCGCAGCCCGTTCACCTCACGCTGCAGAAACGTCTCCGTCGGGTGCGGGAAACGCGTGAAGACCAATACCACCTCGGGCCGGGGCGGGATCTCCGCGGACTGGGCTGGGGCCGGGCCGGGCATGGCGGTTCAGACGGGGAACGGCCGCGGGAGCTCGGCCGCGTCGTACCCGAGGCCGATCAGCTCGTGGATGAGCACGGTCGGATCCTCCTCGTAGCGCAGCGCCTCGAACTTGTGGCGGGCGCGGTCGTAGCCGCCGGGGGTGCGGATCCATTGTTCCATGACCGCGCGCAATCCGGCCGCCGAGTCGATGATCGGACACTCCGCGCCGCGTTCGAAGAACTTCACCGTGAGGC
>JAEXPL010000144.1 GCA_023446865.1 Verrucomicrobiota bacterium
GCGGTAGAGCTGGCTGAGCTGGTAGTGGGCCGACGGGTGCTCGGGCGCGACACGGACGACGGACTCGAAAAGCCGGATCGCGTCGGGAAACCGGCCGAGTTCGCGTTGGGCGAGGCCCATCTGGAAATCGAGGGCGGGCTCGCCGGGATCGATGGCCCAGGATTGTTGGAAGGCGGCGGCGGCCGGCTCGGGCTGGTTCTGGCGGAGGAGGGCGCAGCCGAGCAGGTAGTGGGCGGTGGCGTTGTTGCGGTCGAGCTCGAGCACCTGGCGGGCGATGGGCACGGCGTCGGCGGGGCGGTCGGCGAGCAGCGCGGCGTTGGCGAGGTTGAGGCGGACGTCGATGCTTTCCGGCGACAGGCGGAGCGCCTGCTGGTAGAGGGTGGTGGCGCCGGCGGGGTCGCCCTTCTCTAGCAGGCCGTTGCCGCGGGTCATGAGCTGGGCGAACTCGGCGGCGGAGGAGGAGGCACCGCGGGAGCGGAAGAGGAACACGGCCGCCGCGATCACCGCGACGATAACGCAGAGCCAGAGCAGGCGCTTGAGCATCGTGTCTTGGTGCTGAACGCCCCGCACCTTGGCAACAGCGTTCAGGACGATCAGATCTCCTCTTCGAGCACCTGACCGTGCTCTCTCAGCCAAGCCTGCGCCTTCTCCGCTGCCGGGGCGTTGGCCCGCACGATATTCCAGAATCGGGGCGTGTGATTCGCCTCCAGCAGGTGCGCCAGTTCGTGCACGATTACATAGTCGATCGCGAACATCGGCGCCTTGATCAACCGCCAGTTGAAGCTCACGCGATCCGCCGGCGTGCAGGAGCCCCAGCGGTAGCGGTTGTCCACGATCGCCGCGCCTTGGCACATCACCCCGAGAGCGGCGGCGTGGCGCTGAACCCGCGGCAGGATGATCTGCTTGGCCCGGGCCAGATACCACGCCTTCAGCACCTGGCGGCGCAGGCTCGCGCGATTCGCCGGGACCAAGAAACGTCGTTCGAACTCCACCTCCCGGCTTTCGGTCTCGCCGAGTTCGATGCGGTATTCGCGCCCGAGGTAGAGCGCCGATTCCCCGTTCACGACCTCCTTGCCGGGCGGATGGGGCCGCGGGCTGTACTTCTGCTCGTGCCGCACCTTCCCGAGCAGCCAGGCGCGTTTGCTTTCGACCGCCGCACGAATCGTCTCGTCGCTCGCGCTCGCGGGCGCCTGCACGACGATCGACCGGTCTCGCTCCACCGTGATGGTGAGCTTCTTCCGGCGGGCCGACCGCACCGTCTGATACTTCAGTTCCATCAGGGGGCGTAGAGGATCGCGTCGTGGTGCTTCTCCGCGATCTCCATGAGGCGGCTGATGAGGTGTTTCCGCTTCTCCCTGACGCCGGGCAGCGCAGCGAACTCCTGCTGCAGAAGCGTGCGTTGCAGGCTCTCGACCAGTTTCTTTTGCGCAGGGATGCTGTCCCAGAAGCCCGTCAGGCCGAGCTCGCGCTCGATCTCGCCGAAGAGGTGCTGCGTGAGCGTGACGAGCAGTCCGATCAGATCCTCCCGTTTCGTGCCATAGGGAGCCTGCGTTTCCTCCACCACTCCCGTCGCGGCGGTTGGCTCCTCGCCGAGCAGCTCCTTCCGCAGCATCCGGAACAGCGGCATCTGCTTCTTCACATGCAGGCCGTAGGTGGGTTCGTTGCGCACGGCGAGGATTCGCTGCCGGAGTTTCTCCAGCTCCTCGGCGATCTTGCGCCAGTTGTCCGCGAAGTCTTCGAGGATCTTCGCCAACGCCTCCGCGAACGACGCCTGTAGCTCCGGATCGTCGCCGAGTTCGACATCGATGTGATGGCGAATCGCGTGCTCGATCTCCGCAGCGCGGGTCTTGGTGCGGTGGCGCTTCTCGACCTCCTGGAGGAAACCCTCGTCGAGGATCGAGATCGGCGGCACCTTCACGTCGATGCCCCGCGATTCGAGATACGCGTCGGTGATCGTGCGCAGCTTCGGCGGGATGCCCTTCATGCTCAGCCGCCCGTCGCGCAGATGTTTCGCCGCCATCTCCTTGATGGCCGTCAGTGCCTGATAGTCGCCCTCGTGCTCGAGCGCCTCCTTCGCCGGATAGACGAGGTTCAGGTTGCGCGTGAACTTTCCGAAGAGCTCGAGGAACGCGAAGCGCAGGTCCTCGTCGTAGAACGCGTCGTAGAAGGCGTCGAAATCCGTGAGATCGGACAGCCCGTGTTCGCCCAGCAACGTCAGGATCGCGGCGTGGGCGGCGCGCAGCTCACGCAACTCGTCCTCGGGGAAACTGAGCCCGCCGAGCATCTCGCGCCGCTCGCGCTCGTCGTAGTTCTCCAGCGCCTTCTTGAGGTGGTGCCCCACGCCGACGTAGTCGACGACGAAGCCCTTTTCCTTCGCGGCACCGGCCACGCGGTTGACGCGGCAGATCGCCTGCAGGAGCCCGTGGGCGACGACGATCTTGTCGAGATACATGACCTGCTCGACCGGCGCGTCGAAACCGGTGAGCAGCATGTTGTTCACGATCACGATCCCGACATCGCCGTTCACGCCCGCCTCCCGGTCCTCCTGGTCGAAGGGCAGCTTGAAGCTCCGGATCGCGGCCTTGTGTTTGGCCGGATCGGAGAACGCCTTGAGGTGGAGCTCGTCGTTGTGGTCGCCCGAGATGATCACGTCGCTGCGCAACCGCCGCAGCCGCGCGAGCTGCGGGTGCTTGGGCTGCGCCCGCTCCAGCTCGGCCAGCGCCGCGGCCACCGCCTGGTCGACGTGCGCCTTGTAGCGCACCGCCGCCTCGCGCGAGGTGGCGACGATCTGGGCCTTGTAGCCGTTGGGGAACACGTGCGCGAGGTAGTGCGCCACCATGTCCTTGGCCTTGGCCGCGATGGTCGGATCGGCCTCGAGATACGCCTTGCGCCCGCCGGCGCCCAGGATCTGCAGACGCTCGGGCAACGAGTAGTCGTGGAAGACGTCCTTGAATTTCCCGTCGAGGCCCGCCTTGTCGCCCACCTCGGCCTTGTGCGTGCGGCCCTCGTAGACGATCTCCAGCGTCACGCCGTCGTCGATGGCCTGGCGCATCGTGTACTTGTCGATGTAGTCGCCGAAGACGCGCTCGGTCTTGTCGATCGGCGTACCGGTGTAGCCGATGCGCGAGGCGTGCGGGATCGCCTTGTCGAGGTTCGCCGCGAGCTGGGCGTACTGCGACCGGTGCGCCTCGTCGGTCATCACCAGGATGTGCTCGCTCGGGTTCAGCTCGGGAAACGCCGCCGCGAGGTCCTCGTCGCGGAACTTCTGGATCATCGCCATCACCAGGTCCGACGCCCCGCTGCGCAGCAGGTCCTTGAGCGCCTTGATGCTGTCGGCGACCTTGACGGTGAAACCGGTGCCCTGGCTGGTCTCGGCCAACTGTTCCTCGAGCTGGGTGCGGTCGGTCACGAACACGACCTTCCACTTCGCCAGATCGGGGTGCAGGTACATTTCCCGCACCATGAACATCATGGTGAGCGATTTGCCCGAGCCCTGCGTGTGCCAGACGATGCCGCTGCGCTCGCGCGGGTTCCTGCCCTCGCGCAACCGCCGCACCGCCAGCTTCACGGCGCGGAACTGCTGGTAGCGGCCCACGACCTTGATCAGCTCCCCCTTGTCGCTGGTGCGGAAGAGCGTGAAGGTGCGCAGCAGGTCGAGCAGGTTGCGCCGGTCCATCATGCCGGCCACCAGTCGCTGCTGGTCGTTGGGGCTGCTCGTGCCGCGCTCCAGCTCGTCGAGCTTGTGCGGGTACGGATCGGACCAGCGGTAGAAATGCTTCTCCGTGCGGGTCGTGATCGTGCCGAACTTCGCCTCCTGCCGGCAGGTCGCCACCACGAACTGGTTGTAGCAGAACAGCAGCGCGCTGCCCTCGCCCTTCGCGCCGCGCTGCTCGCTGTAGCGCAGCAGCTGGTCGATCGCCTCGGGAATCGGCTCCTTCACCTTCGGCGACTTCGCCTCGATCACCACCACCGGCAGCCCGTTGAGGAAGAGCACGATGTCCGGGTAGATGTGGTGCTCGGTGCCGAGGATGCGGACCTTGAACTGGCACACCGCGATGAACCGGTTGTGCTTCAGCGCCTCGGGGCCGAAGTCGACGAACCGCACCGTGGGGCTGCGCTCGCCGGTCGCGCGGTTCTCGGCCACGCTCGTCCCCTCGGTCAGGAGACGGAAGACGTGCCGGTTGTTCTGCACCAGGCTGCCGCCCGGGAAACTCGCGGTGAGCTGCTTGACGACCTCCTCCACCTGGTCGTCCTCCAGCCACGGCTGGATGACCTGCAACTGCGCTCGCAGCACCGGCAGCATCACCACCTCGGTGAAGTTCGTCCGCTCGGTGTCGCGCGGTTGCTGCGCGGTGTCGAGATCGCGGATCTCCCAGCCCAGCCCGGCCAACTGGTCGAGCAGCGGCTTCTCGACATGGTCGCGCTCGGCGAGGCGCAGCGCGCGGTCTTTCGGGGACGGGGTGCTCATGGCGTGGAGGCGGAAACGGCAGTTGTTTCCGAAATGGAAACAGTTGCTTCCGGGGTGAGTGCGGCGGCGCCGACTTCCGGGGCGACTTCAGGAGAGGCCGCTCCGATGACTGAGGCGAGGTCGTTCATGGCCGGTAGATCACCTCCCAGTGGCCGCCCTTGGCGGGGCCGATCCGGCGAACAAGGCCTTCGGTTTTGAGCCTGGCCATCTGCCACTCGATACCTTTGCGGCTGATGCCGATCGACTCCGCCATCTCCTCGGTGGAGATCGTCGAATCCTGCGCGATGAGCTCCATGATCATCGCCCTAGTTTTCGCCCTAGTTTTCGCCCTAGTTTTCGCCGGACCTGCCGGTGGCTCTTCGGTCGCACCAGGCGAGGCCACGAGGGCGAGGTAGCTTTTCGCGAAGGGGAACTCCAGCCGCAGCGCGCCGGCCTCGAAATCGATTTTCGGCCTGGGCGCCTGCTCCGCCCGGCACGCGTCGAAGATCCGCCGGATGCCGCGGCCCCAGGTCTCGATCTCGCCGCACCGGAAGAAGGCGTTGGCCACATCGGGATTGAAGGGCGCCGAGGGGTGGTCGGCTCGGAGCGTATCCTCCGTCCAGCCCTCGGGCAGCACCGCCGGATTCCAGAGAACCAACCGCTCCGCATACACGCGGATCTGCACCGGCGCGGGCGTGGCGTAATCGCGATGCACGAGCGCATTCAACACCGCTTCGCGCAACGCCGCCGCCGGCACCGGGAAACGCTCGATCCGCTGCAATCCCTCGTAGCGGATCGCCGCCTTCAGGTATTTCGTCCGCAACAGGTCCACCGTCCGCGCCACTTGGGAGAACAGGTCGCCCTGCACCAGATCGTGGTAGGCCAGATCGGACTCCGAGCGGAAGAAACCGATCTTCACATACGCTCCGGTGGCGAAGCGCTCCGGGTCCTCGTGGAAGAGCAGCAACGCCGCCCGCTTCAGATACGCCCCGTCCGTGAGTTTGAGTTTCTCGATCAACGCCGCGTCCGGCGTGCGCAGATCCGCCGGGTCCAGCCGTCCGCTCTCTGTCGCCAGCGCACGGAAACGCCGCAGGGCCGCGGCGGACAGATCGGCCACGCCCACGCCCGGCACCGGCACGCCATCCCACGTGCGCCCCTGCCGCCGCAGGAGGAAACGATCGAGCGCGGCACCCTTGAGTTCCTGCAGCGTGCTGCCGCTGCGCAGGTAGTAGTGACCGCGGTAGCTGATCGGATGCGGGTAGGCGTCGACGACGATCTCAAGGAATTCCGTGCCGGCGGCGCGGTGCAGATTCACCGCCACGAGGATGCCGAGCACGTCGCGGATCTTGTTCGGCAGGTCTTCCAGGAGTTTGGCGGCATCGGGCACGCCCACGACCGCGCCGGCGTCGTTGCGTCCGATCTCCAGCCGTCCGCCCTGGGCGTTGGCGAAACCGCACACCCAGCGCAGATGCTCGTCGCGCCACGACTCCTTCCATTCGGTGTGCTGGGACTCGCTGGACATGGCGTTGTTCGATGGCCGCCGGAATCAGGTCGAGGCGCCGCCCACTCCCTCCGCCTTGATCGAGCGCAAGCCTTCCCGGGAGAGACGCGAGAGATGCTTCATGGGATCGAGGGGAGGGACTGGTTGCCGGGGGGAAGTGGGTACGGGCGCAGCGCGGGCGGGGAACGATGTAGGGCCGGCTCAGGCCGGAAGCAATACCGTGACCCGCCGCCGGCCGGTCAGCAGGTCCTGCATCAGCGCCGTCTTCAGGGAGCGGAGCTTGAGTGCCTCGCGACAGCAGCGGCCAAGTTCGGCTTCCTGCGCCGATAGACGCGCGGCGATCTCCTTTTGCTCGTCGCTGCCCGGCAGGCCGAACGCTATCCGCCTCACGTCGCCGATATTGATGCCCTTAACCGCCTGCCCCACGGTATGAAGCTCAACCTGATCCTGAACGAGCTTGGACTGGAGCAAGAAGAAGAAGAACTCTGCCGAGAACGCAGGGTCGATCCTAAGCCTCGCCGTGTCCTGCGTTATGTTTGCCCCGTCAAGGGATGCAGGAACAGGTGCAATCCGGCCGGTGGTACCGCGGATCGTAATCAGCAGGTCTCCTGCACGAAGACGTGACCGTTTGTATTGCCCGTCGATCTTCGGATCGGTGAGCAACAGGTTGTCCTGAAGAATCGTGCCGCCCACGATATCACGGACTTTTACTACTGGTACGCCGCCATCGAAACCGGTTCCGGGCATCAGGATGCCATAGCAAATCGGCGCGTTGCGCTCCACGCAGTGGTCGAGAGTACGCACCTCCCAATCAACCGGGATGCGGCCGAGGGGGGAGTCTTTGAAGGCGTGGGTGGACTCGGCACGGAGCTGGCCGTGCGCGTCGATGCCGCGGGTGAGCAGGTCCTGCATCAGCCCCGCCTTGAGCCGCTGCTGCTTCGCCACCAACGCCTCCGTCTCCTCGATCGCCCGATCCACCGCCCCCAACACCTCCGCGATCTTCGCCTGCTCGGGCTGGGGGAAGGCCGGAATTCGGAACTGATCGAAGAAACCCGATGGCACTCGCTGCTGCCCGGCTGAACCGGTCATGGAGTTCTTGGCCTGTTTCCGCAGTGCGGCATGGAGCGACCACTGGTGGATGTAACCAGAGTCCGATTCCGGCTTCGCCCGCAGCACATGGAACTCAGTGGAGCCGAACCCGACGCCGTTAACCAAGCCGCGAGCCAGGCATCCTTTCCCGTTCTCCATGCACGGCGTGATCTTCGCCATGAGCACGTCGCCCTCGGCAAAGTTCGTGAATCCGTTCCGAACTTCCACGAAACGCCGAGTCTGGCGACCAACCCACCGGCCGCTCTCCGTAACGTCTCCCATCGGGATGAAGGAGACCTCCGAGTCCAGCGACAGCTTCAATGCCCCGCGCGGCGGATTCACCTCCGCAAGCGCGGAGAACGGCACATGCGTAAAGCCGTCGGTACTCATCGGATATACCCCAGCCCTTTCAGGAACCCATCGAGTTCGGCGAGGGTGGCGGCGCGGCTGGTCTCCAGTTGCCGTCTGCTCACGGCGTATTTGTCCCAGAGCAGCTCCACCGATTGCACGAGCTGCCGGCGCGCGGCGGCGAGGTAGCGGTCGAGCTGCTCGGCGGCGAGATCGTGGAGCTTTTCCAAGATGAGTGTCTTCGCCTCGTCCGCGGTGAGCGGGCCGCCGATGGCGGCGAGCATCGCGTCGGTCTGCGCGAGCCGGGCCTCCAGCGCGGCCTGATCCCGCTCCAACGGCTTGAGCTCCTTGGCCGGCACGCCCGCGGCGCGCTTCTCGGCCAGCGTGCGCTGCGTGGCGGCCAGCAACGCCGCGCTCTCGGCCTTGAACTCCGCGGCGCCGAGGCGCTTGAGCTGGAGCTTGAACTCGAGCTCGTCGGCGAGGGTCTTCTGCTTGGCCTTCGCGTCCTTGATCCGCTTCTCCAGCGCGGTGAGCGCCTGCTCGTGCGCCTGGAGCGCCGCGCGCTCCTTGGCGGCGGAGGCGCCGGTGCTGTCGCCCAGGTCGTCGATGAGCGCCTTGAGCGCCTTCTTGATGACGGCGGCGGTCACGGTCTCCTCCTCCTCGGGCTCGTAGGCGGCCACCTCCTGCGCAGCCTCGACGGCCTCGGCGAGCTCGCCCTGCGCCTCGCCGATCGCGGTCTCGAGTGCGGCGAGCGCGTCGGCCTCGGCCCGGAAGCAGGCGGCCACGAGGTAGCGGTCGGGGATGAGCGTATGGTGCCAGCCGGTGGCGACGACGGTCTTGAGGTCGTAGCGGATCTGTTGCCACCAGTTCACGAACACGCCGGCGCTCTGGAACTCGTCGAGCGTGCCGAGGGGCACGAGCCGGTCGCGCAACGTGGTGAGCAGCTCGTGGCGCACCTCGGGCATCTTCTTGCCGCCGCGCAGGCGGGCGAAATCGTCGCGGGCGATCTGCCACCACGCGGCGAGGGTGTCGCGGTGGGTGGCGAGGGTGCGTTGCAGGGCCGGATCGGCCTCGAGCGCGGCCTTGAGGGCCGGCTTGGCCGCGAGGGCGGGGGCGAAGGCGAGGTAGCCGTCGCGCCCGGGCAGCGGCGCGAAGAGCCGCGCGGAGTCGATCCCGAAGCGGGCGAACTCGGGCGCGCGGGCCGCGACCTCGGCCGCGGGCACGCCGCCGAGCAGATGCGCCTGCACATCCTCGGGCTCGGGGTCGGGCGTGTTGTCGACGTAGCGGCGGATGTTGAGGTTGAAATCGTGGGTATCCACGATCTCGGCCTTCGGCACGAGGCGCGAGTACTTCGGGATGGTGAGGTGACGGGTGAAGACGTGCTCGATCTTCTCGATGTCCTCGGGGCGGAGCTTGTTCTGCGCCTTGCCCTCGGCGTACTCGCGGTCGGCGTTGATGAAGAGCACGTGGTCGCGCAGGGCGTCGGGTTTGTTCTTGTTGAGCACGAGCGCGCAGGCGGGGATGCCGGTGCCGTAGAAGAGCCCGGGCGGCAGGCCGATGACGGCCTCGAGCACATCGTCGCCGATGAGGAGCTCGCGGATGAGCTTCTCCTTGCCGCCACGGAAGAGCACGCCGTGGGGCATGATGGTGGCGGCGAGGCCGTCGCCCTTCAGGCTGGCGAGCATGTGCTGCACGAACATGAGGTCGGCCTTCTTGCCGGTCTCGGGGCACCACTCGCGGAAGCGGGAGGGAAACTTGAGAGCGGCGCGGCTGTAGTTCTGCGAGAAGGGAGGGTTGGCCAGCACGCGGTCGAACTGGCGCACCGCGGCGCCGTCGAGGATGAGCGGGTCCTCCAGCGTGTCGCCGTTCTCGATGGTGAAGCGCGTGATGTTGTGGAGGATGAGGTTCATCACGCAGATCGACCACACGGTGCCATTGGAATCCTGGCCGAAGAGCGCGAGGTCGTTGGCGTTCTGCCCCTGTTCCTCGAGGTACTGGTGCGTCTGGATCAGGAAGCCGCCCGAGCCCATCGTGGGATCGTAGACCTCGTGGCCGGCGCGCGGCTTCACGAGCTGGACGAGCAGGCGCACGACCTCGGCCGGGGTGTAGAACTCGCCGCCCTTTTTGCCCGCGCTGTCGGCGAAGAACTTGATGAGGTACTCGTACGCCGCGCCGAGCAGGTCGGGGAACTCGAAGTTGTCGTTGGTGAGGACAAAGCCCGGCTGGCTGAAGTGGTCGAGCAGGTCCTTCCATTTCCCGTCGGGGATCTTGGTCTTCCCCTTCACGGCGTTGAAATCGATGTTGTTTTTGAGGACACCGGCGAGCGCGTCGTTCTCGTCCTCGACGGCGGCGATGGCCTTGTTGAGCATGTTGCCGATGTCGTGCTTGAGGTCCTTGAGGGCCGGCACGGTCTGGCCGTCCTCGTCGACCCAGCTCTCGTGCCAGCGGGCGCGCACAGGCACGAAGAACGTCTCACCGTAGGTGGCCTTGTCCTCGAGCAGCTCGGCGAGGAGATCCGGTTGATCGCGCAGGTGGGCGTACTCGCGCCGGATGGCCTCGCGCTTGCGGTCGAACTCGTCGGAGAGGCGCTTGAGGAAGAGCAGGCCGAAGATGAACTCCTTGAACTCAGAGGCGTCCATCTTGCCGCGGAGGATGTCGGCGGACTTGAAGAGGAACGTTTCGAGCTGGGCGAGGGTGATCTTGTCGCGGGTCATGGGCGGAGGGCACGCCGCGCGCCGGGGAAAACCGGCGCGCAGCGAGGAAGCAAGAGCACCGACCCGAGAGGTCTTTTGCAACGCCGGAGCGCGACATTTCCCGCCCCTGCAGAACTGTCAGCGCTGGCCACTCATGCGCATGCATCTTTCCGCGGTTTTGGGTTGTCGCGCGGCGCTTCGTTGCTCCTTTCCCGCCGTTCAACCGCCACCGACCATGATCACTCGATTCGCCACCGTTGTCCTCTGCTCCGCCGTTCTCGCGCTCACCGCGTGTCGCCAGCCCGCCGACTCCGCGGCGCCGGCCGCCCAGCATGAGGTGTCCGATTTCGCCGCCGATGTGCTGGCCCGCAGCCAGACGACGCCGGTGGTCGTGGATTTCTGGGCGCCGTGGTGCGGCCCGTGCAAGATGCTCAAGCCGACCATCGAGAAAGCCGCCGCGGAGGCGAACGGCCGCTGGGCGCTCGTGGCCGTGAACGTCGACACCCACGGCCCGCTCGCCGAGCAATACGGCATCCGGAGCATCCCCAACGTGAAGCTCTTCCACCGCGGCAAGATCATCGCCGAGTTTGTTGGTGTGAAGTCCGCCGCCGATCTTCGCTCCTGGCTCGACGCCAACCTGCCGAAGTAGCGTGGCGGTCTGCTCGCGTCCTCGGTTTGGGTAGCCGCAGTGCGTCTGCCTGCTGCGGGGCAACCGCACTGCTTGCCTATTTGGCGCTCTTTTGTCCTCCGGCTTCCATTCCCGCAGGGGAAGGGCTGAATCAGGCCGGTTGACTCTGGGAGGCGGGCGCCGGTGTCCGTTCCGTTCCCACCCAGGTCGCACGGTGCCAGAGCGTCTCGAACGGGCCCTGCGCGAAACGGCGCAGCCAGAGCATACAGAGCAGCCACTGCAGCGCGGCCAAGCCCACCCCGATGAGCAGGCAGACGCTCGCGCCCGTCACCCGGTACAGACCGAAACCGAAGCCGTGGTAGACAATCGTGCCGAGCAGCGACTGCACGATGTAGTTGCTCAGGCTCATCCGCCCGAACGGAGCAAAGATGCGGTGCAGCAGCGCGCCGAGCCGGCCGGCGAAGAGCAAGACGAAGCCGGCGACGAGAATCGCCGCGAAACCCGCGTTTGCCCAGGTGCCGACGATCGTCTCAAGCGGACGCGCCAGCGCTTCGCCGGCGACGAACTTCCCGAGCGTGGCCCGCAACGCCTGAAAGACTACGAAGACCGGGATGGCGATGAGCAGTGTGCGTTTCCAGAAACGGAGGTTCTCCGCCGCGGGACGGAAAAGCCCGAGCCGGCCGAGCACCATGCCGAGCAGGAACAGCGACATGGTCTGGAAGACGCGGCCCACCTCCCACGTCCAGAGCAGCACGGCGACACGGCCGTTGGTGAGGTTGCCCCACCATTCAGCGAGCAACGACGGCCCCGCGAAGTACGCCTCCGAGCGGCCGAAGTGGGCCCACGAGGCGGGGTTGGGCAAGGCGCGCGCCGGGTTGGGCAAGGCGGTGATGACGTTGTACCACTCGTAGGGTTGCGCCATCAGGAGCGCGGCGCCGATCAGCGCCGCCCGGTTGTTGCCCGTCGCAAACGGAATGAGGACGAACCCCAGCAGGGCGTAGATCATGAGGATGTCGCCTTGGTAGAGCATCGAGTTCACCACGCCGAAGCCGAAGAGCAGCACCAGCCGCCACGCGAAACGTCCGCGGAAATCGCAACCGCGCTTGCGCTGGCCCTCGGACTGGATCGCAAACGTCACGCCGAAGAGAAGGGCGAAGATCGCGTACGCCTTGCCGCCGAAGAGGAAGAAGACCGTGCCCCACACGCCTTGGTCCACGCGGACCAGCCAGGCGGGCAGCCCCGCGGGTTTGAAGTAGAACTCGAAGTGTTCGAGGTTGTGGACGAGCATGATCGCCACGAGCGCGAAGCCGCGCAACGCATCGACCACCTGGATTCGCTTGGTCTCGGGGTGCATTGGGATGTCACCAGAGAGACGACATCGTGGACCGGACACAATCGCGCATTCGGGTGAGGTGACTCCGGCCCCGTCGGGTCCTGCGGGAGGTGCGACCCTGCCGTCACGTTCCTCTTTTCTTGGAGCAGGGCGTACCGCCGATTCCGCGGGCCGGCCAGCTGCGCCGCGGCCGTGGAGACCTCCGCCGCGCTGGCCACGGTGTTTCTGCACGACGGCGTGGCGCCGCCGATCTTCCCGCCGCTTGGCAGCCTGGCCGGACTCGATTCGCGCGCCTTCGGTCTGTGGTGTGCGCTGGCGATCCATGACACGAGCTCGGTCACCGGTGCCGCCCTCACTCACCGCGCCGAGGCGCTTGCGACCGCGACGACCGTGAAACTCGCCCGTGCGCCAACGCGCCGTGTAGTCCGGCCCGGTGATCGCGCGGCCTGCTCCTCGGCCACGCTCTCCCAAAACATTCTTGCCGCGGCTGCCGTGATCGGCAGCGTCGCGACATCGGTAATGGATTCTGCCGACCCGCTCCCAGCGGGGAAACCGCCCGACGCAAGTCGGCGCTGATGACTCCTACGGCGAACTGACGCCCTAGGAAACATCATGTCCCTCTACTTCTGGATCTTCATCGGCAGCGGTCTCGGCGGAGTTGCGCGGTTCGCGCGCTCCGGCCCGC